>CAYNYN010000141.1:0-8656 GCA_964401445.1 uncultured Saprospiraceae bacterium
GCCTGCGTGCGAAAGCGGTCCCATGCCAGCCGCGCCACCTGATCGGTGAGCTGCTCGACGTACCAACTGCCCGCCACGGGGTCGGTCACCTTGCCGAAGTAGCTCTCCAGCAGCAGGATGTGCTGCACGTTGCGGGCGATGCGGCGCGTGAAGGGCGTCTCACCTTCGTCGGGCAGCACGACGGGCCGCACCTCGAGCCGGTCGGCGCCGCCCAGCAACGCCGACATGGCCAGCGTGGTGGCCCGAATCATGTTGTGATACGGATCGTCGCCATAGGCCGAGGCCGCGAAGTGTACCTCCACCACCGGCTTGCGCGGCGTGGCCTGCCAGCCTTCGAGCACGTGGCCCCACAGCAAGGCAAAGGCCCGCAGGCGCGCTATCTCGAGGAAGTACTCGGGTCCCACTTCGAAGCGGAAGACGAGGCGCTCGTGGGCGTCGTTTGCCGAAAGGCCCTGCCCTTCGACCAGCCGGGCCAGCGCCTCGTGGCCGTACTGCAGCGCTTGGGCCACCGTCGCGACGGGATCGGTGCCGGACACCCGAAGCACGCGGGCCATCCCCTCGGCGGCAGGGCCCGCCACCCAGTCCGGCTTTTTGGCGAAAGCCAGGCCCTCGGGCCAGTCGGCCGTGGCGCCTTCCGGCAAATCGAGCACCAGGTGCGGCAGGTCGGGCCAGCGGCTGGCGAGCACCTCGGCGGCCTCGGGAAGGTGGGCGCGCGCGCCGACGACGAGCCGCAACGACCGGACGCCCCCCTCACGCAGCTCGCCGACCAGCGAGGCCAGCGCCGGCCCTGTGGCTGCTGCGGCGCCGATCCACCAGTGCCGCAGGTCGGTCACCGGCTGATCGGCCGCGTGGCGCCGGTCTTCGGGATGGGCAAAGGGGTCGACCACCAGCTCCTCGCTCAGGCGCCAGAACAGCTCCTCGACGGGACGCCCCTTCAGGTCGGCCTTGATCTTGTCGAGCCATTCGGCCTTGCTCACCGGCGGAAATTCGGCAAAGAGATGCTGCCCGGACATGGTGCGCGATTGAGGGTGAAACGAATCAGGTGACAAGTGATATGCCTTTCGGCAAAAAGGGGACCCGGCGGCAGCCAGATCCCCTTTTTTGCACGAGCGGCCGCATCAATAGCGGTAGTGCTCGGGCTTGTAGGGCCCTTCCTTGGGCACGCCGATGTACTCGGCCTGCTTGTCGGTCAGCTCTTCCAGCTCGACGCCCAGCTTGCCGAGGTGGAGGCGCGCCACCATCTCGTCGAGGTGCTTGGGCAGGGTGTACACCTTGTTCTCATACTTGTCGTGGTGGTTCCACAGCTCGATCTGGGCCAGCGTCTGGTTGGTGAACGAGTTGGACATCACGAACGAGGGGTGGCCCGTGGCGCAGCCCAGGTTGACGAGGCGGCCTTCGGCCAGCAGGATGATGTCCTTGCCGTCGATGGTGTACTTGTCCACCTGCGGCTTGATGTTGACGCGCGTGTGGCCGTAGTTTTGGTTGAGCCATGCCACGTCGATCTCGTTGTCGAAGTGACCGATGTTGCACACCACGGCCTTGTCTTTCATCAGGCGGAAGTGCTTTTCGGTGACGATGTCGCAGTTGCCCGTAGCCGTGACGATGATGTCGGCCATGGGTGCGGCCGTCTCGAGCTTGAGCACCTGGAAGCCGTCCATGGCGGCCTGCAGCGCACAGATGGGGTCGATCTCGGTGACGATGACGCGGCAGCCGGCGCCGGCCAGCGAGGCAGCCGAGCCCTTGCCTACGTCGCCATAGCCACACACGACGGCCACCTTGCCGGCGAGCATCAGGTCGGTAGCGCGGCGGATGGCATCGACGAGGCTCTCGCGGCAGCCGTACTTGTTGTCGAACTTCGACTTGGTCACCGAGTCGTTGACGTTGATGGCGGGCAGGGGCAGCGTGCCCTTGCGCTCGCGCTCGTAGAGGCGATGTACGCCCGTGGTCGTCTCTTCCGAGATGCCGCGGATGCCGGGCACCAGCTCGGGATACTTGTCGAGGACGAGGTTGGTCAGGTCACCACCGTCGTCGAGGATCATGTTGAGGGGCTGGCCGCCTTCGAAGGCGAAGAGCGTCTGCTCGATGGCCCACCAGAACTCCTCTTCCGTCATGCCTTTCCAGGCAAAAACGGGCACGCCGCGGGCGGCGATGGCGGCAGCGGCATGATCCTGGGTGGAGAAGATGTTGCACGACGACCAGCTCACCTCGGCGCCCAGCTCGAGCAGCGTCTCGATGAGCACGGCCGTCTGGATGGTCATGTGCAGGCAGCCGGCGATGCGGGCGCCTTTGAGGGGTTTTTCGTCGCGGTACTTTTCGCGAAGTGCCATGAGGCCCGGCATTTCGGCCTCGGCCAGTTCGATCTCTTTGCGGCCCCATTCGGCCAGGCTGATGTCTTTGACTTTGTAGGGCAGTCGTTCGGTCGTTGCCATGAATAGCGTGGTTTGGAGTTTGTTGTAAAAAGACACCCGCGGGTGTCAGCGCGCAAAGATAGGAAACGCAGTGCTTGGAAAAGGTTCATGGCAGCAGGAACGATGCGGGCTACCCCGCGCTTTCCGACAATTCGCCGACCAAGGCCTCGAAGCCGGATTGCTCTGCCAGCTCGCGCCATTTCTGCCACAGCCAGTCGGGGTTGATCAGCTCGGCGCTCTTGCCGATCTCGCGGTGCAGCTTCCGCAGGCGCTTCTCCACGTCGGACCGATGCATGATCTGCCAGTCCTGGCGCAGGTTGTAGCACCGCAGCGTGAGGTCGACGAAACGCATGAACGCCTTTCGGCGCGACTGGGAGAGGATGTCCTTGCGCTTGAGGTACTGCTTGATGGAGCTGGCCAGCGCACGCAGCGCCTCGCCCTCGTCGAGCTCGTAGTAGGTCTTGAGCAGCATGGACTTGGCCCCCACGTAGTACCGAATGTCGCGATACTCGACCTTGAGGAGCAGCTCGAGCACCTTGTCGAGCTGGCGGGTGGCGTAGTAGTAATAGGCCAGGTTGTAGGTAAAGGCATTGTCGCGCACCTCGGCGGGCAGCGTCTCGCGGTACTCATGGATGAACCGGTACACCCAGTCGCTTTGGCCCAGCAGCAGCCCCGTAGCCACGATATTCTTGTACTGCCATTCGGACATGTAGCCGTCGAGGGTGAGCAAGCCCATTTCGAGCTGGGTGCGATACAGCTCGAACATGGCCGAGAGGTACCTGCTCCGTCCCTTGTTGATCTGGCGCGCGCAGAAGTTGCCGAGGAAGTTGTAGAGCGAGGCCAGCATGGGGCGTTCGAGTGCCTCGTGTTTGGCGGCAAGACAATCCATGGCCTCCCGGAAACAGGACTCGTCGTCGCGCTGCAGCGTTTTGAAAACCAGGAACCAGGCCAATACCAGTGGCTGGGCCGCCAGAAAGTCGGGCAGTTGGTCGGCCGCGCCCAGCCACTCGACGAAGGCAGGCGGGCGCGCATCCACGTTGAGCACGGCCCGTCGCGTTTCGATCTCACACCCTGCCATCAGGGCCTGTGCCGCATACCACGCGTCCAGCCGGTCGATCTTTTGCTGCAGCCAGGGGTCCTCGCTGAAGGCCGACTCACGCGCATGCCGCTGCTCCTCCTCGTGCGCCACCTTGAACTGCCACTCGAGCAGGTCGAGGTCCTGCACGGGTGCTGCGGCCAGCTTTTTGGCAACCTGCCGGGTCAGCCGATCGTGATGCTTCCATCGTCCTTTCAACCGCAGGTGCTCCAGGGCTGCCAACTGCACTGGTATCCCTTCCTGTTCCCTTTTCATGTGCTCCAGCCCCAGCCACTCTTCATACAACCGCATGCATTGGCTGAGCAGCGGAGCCAGCTTTTTATGTCGCTGAGGGTCATCGCCGTACAGATGTCGTGCCGCCGCCTCCATCACGTCGGCATGGCGGGTTCCATTTTGCGCAAGCGCCCAGGCAACCAGTTGCCGAATTCCTTCGTGTTTGTTGAAGTAGGGCGAAAAAATGAATGCCTCGAAGCGGGATCGACCGGCTGCATCGAGCGCATCGAGGGCAGAAAAAAATGCGTGCGGTTTCTTCATGGCTCAAAAATATCAACACAAGACAAGGTTGCAACGATCTGAATTTCAATCAAAAACGAACGACAACCTTGTTTGTCACAGCTTTTTTCAGCCAAAAAATAGCCAAAAAAGTGTTTTCCTCCTTTCCTTTCACATGGCACTTTTGTAGTGTCCAAAAAGGGAACCCCGAAAATGCTGCCCGTGCATCCTGCACCACCACTGTGTGAACCTTACGTAACTGGACCCCCGAACCGAAGCGACTGAGCTCGAAAGGGATTTTGCCCCCCACGACAGCATACTATGAAGGAAGCTCGTCCGGCACCCGGTAATGCCTGTTCGGCAGGTGCCATGAGGCCATTTCACGAGGAAGAGCCGAACATCGGGCAATGGACCAGATGATTACGATCAGGAAAGAAAATACATACCCATGAACCGGATCCTTTTGGTTGCAGGAATCCTCCTTTGCGTGGCATCCTTCTGCCTCAACGCCGAAGGCAGCAGCAGCAAGAACCTGTATTGCCATCCCGAAAGCGGGATGGGCATCGCGAAAAATATTACTGGGGTAGGTTTTATTAATTCCGACGAAGGGGACACGCCTGCCAGGACCTGGTCGGTGGACCCGACGGGACGATCCCGAATGCCGATTGAGTATGCCGCCGGCAAAGGCATCACCTTGCCGGCGCGGCAACCGAGCACTATGGGCACCTTCTGCTCCCGTCCGGGTAGTACCGCGGTCGCGTCAAGCGGCCGGTATCGCGTCCACGGCAGCGTGTCACCCTGCGTCTTTTCAGCACTCGAGCTGGAATCCAAGCCCTGCAACGACAGCGGCCTCTACCTCATCGAAGTGGCCTTTTCAGTCGATAATCCCACCGGCAGCCACTACCTCATCCTTGCCGCTGGCGAAAGCTATGGCCCCTTCCTCTACAACTCGGCATTGCAACACGTAATTGGCCCATTCGACGTGGACCTGGGTGCGATCGAGATCGAAGTAGTGGATGCCAACGATCCCGAGTGTTTCATCAAGAGCATGGCCACACCCCCCGATTGCGCCGTACTGAGCGATTGCGAAATTTCCCAACTCGAAGTAGAAAAAGGCGACTGCGTCTCGGACAGCACCTATCTGATCACCGTCGATTTCGAATACGACAATGCGCCCAACGACCTTTTCGACCTGACGGTCAACGGCGCCCTCGTCGGCACGTTTGCCCTGGCCGATCTGCCGGTCACCACCGAAATCGTCGCGAGTGACAACGGCGAAGACCATATCGAGGTGTGCATCAACGACACCCCCGACTGCTGCGCAGACAAATGGATCGATGCTCCCTCGTGCCTGAACGGCGAATGCCACATCGACAATCTGATCGCGGAACCCTGGCCTTGCGTCAATGACTCGTTCCTCGTCGATCTGAGCTTCGACGTGTCGCACCCTGCATCCGACAGTTTCGACGTCTTCGGCAACGGCATCCATTACGGCACCTTCGCCTACGCCGACCAGTGGATCACGCTGGGACCGCTTCCCGCCGATGATTCCACCGCCTACGAGTTCGTGGTTCAGGATGCCGCCAACCCCGACTGCAAGGAAGATATCGAGCTGGGGCCCATCGGCTGCACCGACACCCTTCCCTGCAATCTCGAAAATGTCGAAGTCGAGATCGTGGCCTGCCCTTCCGACTCGGGCATGACCCTTTCCGTCCATTTCGATGCCGGGCCGCTGGATGATCAGGATTTCGTGCTGTTTCTCGACTCGACCTATGTGGGCAACTTCCCGCTCGACAGCCTGCCTATCGCCATACCGGCCATCCCCTGGCCCGTCAACGATACCACCATCCACTTCGAACTCTGCCTCGACACGCTGGGCATGTGCTGCGTGACGGGCACGCTCGCGTTCGAGTGGTGTGACGACCCGGTCTGGCCCGGCGACGCCAACGCCAACCACGCTTCCGACGCGTACGACCTGCTGCACGTGGGCCTGGCATGGGGCGCCACTGGTCAGCCGCGCCCCCTCGCAGCGACGGCCTGGCAGCCCTGGGCCGCCCCCGACTGGAATGCCCTCTTTGCCGACGGCACCAACTACAAGCACGCCGACTGCAACGGCGACGGCATCATCGACGCTGCTGATACTTCGGCTATCGCCCAGAACTACGGGCTGACCCACGACATGGTGCTGCCCCTGCCGGGCGTGGAGGCCACCCTCGACGATCCTTCACTCTGGGTCGAGCTGCCCAACGACCTGACCAACGGGCAGCCCTTCAGCGCGCCCATCATGCTGGGCGACGACACCCACCCGCTCGACTCCATCTACGGGCTGGCCTTCATGCTCTTTTTCGACCCCGAAGTGGTCGATCCCAACTCGGTGGACGTGGTGGTGGACAACAGCACCTGGCTGGGCACGCCTGGCACCGACCTGGTGAGCATCGACCGCCGCCTGGCACAAAACGGGGTGATACACGTGGCCATCACGCGTACCGACCAGCAGAACGTGGCGGGCTTCGGGCAGGCAGCCAACTTCATCGGCTTCATCGACGACATCTGGAGCAAGCAGGAGATGACGGTGAGCATCGGCGGGGTGCGCGCACTCACCGCCAGCGAAACGCTCGTGCCGCTGCAAACACCCTTGCAGACCAAGCCCATCAACCCCACGGGCAACACCACCACGGCCACCAAGGAAACAGACGATACCGAAGCCGTCATTGCCATCTGGCCCAACCCGGCAAGCCAGTGGCTGTACATCGACTTCGACAAGCGCCGGATAATCCCAAAAACCATCGAGCTGTGGTCGGTGCGCGGCCAGAAGGTCGCCACCACCCTGCCCGGCAATCCGGTGCTCGACGTGCGCCATTTGCCGAAAGGCATCTACCTGCTGCGCGTCATCACGGACACGGGCACCCTCACCCGGCGCGTAGCCATCGAATGAGTCCCTCGTCCACTGTCGCAACCACGCCTCGTGGCTCCGACAGAGGTTCACCGTTGAGCCACCCTCGTGTGCAGCCCGCCTATGGACACTCCTCTGCGTCCCGTTGCACGTGAGTGGTGGCGTTTTTTTTTGCCCGGTGCAGGCCCTGGCCTTGCCTGCGCCGAAGCGAAAAAAATCGCAATTTTGGTGCAGCCAAAACCTGCCCGCCAATGGAACAGCCTACCTGCAGGCTCCCCGACGAAGGTCGCGCACCCGAAACCCTGCTCCACACCCTGCGACGCCGCAAGCAAAAGGATTTCCCGTGGGAAACAGGCCGGCTGTTCGGCTATGTCTATCACGCCGGCGACAGCGTCAAGCAGGTGGCCCTCGACGCCATGCGCTGCTACCTGAGCGAGAACGCGCTCAACCCGGCGGCTTTCCCTTCCGTGTTGCAGATGGAGCAGGAGGTGGTGGCCATGACGGCCCACCTGCTGCACGCACCCGAGCCGGTGGGCGTCTGCACCAGCGGCGGCACCGAGAGCATCCTGCTGGCCATGCTGGCGGCACGCGAGCGGGCACGCGCACGCGGCTTGGGGATGAACGCGCCGGGCAAGGTAGTGGTGCCGCACACCGTGCACCCCGCCTTCGACAAGGCCGCCCACGTGCTGGGCCTGGAGCTGGTGAAGGTGCCTGCGGGCAGCGACGGGCGCGCCTGCCCCGACCGGCTGGCCCGGGCCATCGACGGGCACACCATCATGGTGGCCGCCTCGGCGCCCTGCTGGCCCTGGGGCCTCATCGACCCCATCGAAGCCGTGGGCAGACTGGCCCAGCAGCACGACCTGTACTTTCACGTGGACGCCTGCGTGGGCGGCATGTTCCTGCCCTTCGTGCCCCATCGCGACCGGTTGCCTGCGTGGGACTTCCGCGCCGAGGGCGTCGCCAGCATCTCGGTCGACCTGCACAAATACGGCTACACGCCCAAGGGGCTGTCGGTACTGCTCTACCGCGAGCCGGCGCTGCGCCGCCATCAGTATTTCACCACTACCGACTGGCCGGGAGGCCTGTTCGCCACGCCGGCGCTGGCGGGCACGCGCTCGGCAGCCACCCTTGCCGCCGGCTGGGCCGTCATGCAGCACCTGGGCCGACGGGGATACGAGCGCCTCGCCGCCGACGTCATGGCCGCCACGGAGCGGCTGCGCCGAGCGCTCGAAGCCGGCGGCAAGCTGCGCGTCGTCGGCGCGCCCGACATGAGCATCGTGGCCGTGACCAGCGACGAGCTGGACCTGTTCGAGCTGGCCGACGAGCTGGCGCTGCGCGGCTGGGTGGTCGGCCGACAGCAGCACCCCACCTCCCTCCATTTCATCCTCAACCCGCTGCACGTGCCCGTGATCGACCAGTTCGCCGAAGACCTCGACGCGGCCCTGCACACCCTGCTCCATCCGCCTGCCGGCAAAAAGCTTCGCCACCTGGCCACCCGCCTCTCGGCCCGACTGTTCGGCAGGCTGCCCGCCCCCATGCAGGACCGCCTGTTCCACTGGGCGCAGCACTACGTCAAGGCCACGCCCGGCGGCCGGCAGGCACCCATGTACGGCATGATGGGCTCGCTCAAGGCAAACGAACAGGTGGAAAAGGTGCTTTCCGACTATCTCGACCGTATGTTTGCCATCGACTGTACGCCTTCCGGCAAAATGTGAACGGACAATGGCCACCCTTTCGGGTCGTTTTTTGCGAAAGCACGAGCACAAC
>CAYNYN010000142.1:0-8581 GCA_964401445.1 uncultured Saprospiraceae bacterium
ACGATCTGCCTGCTCACGGGCTGGCCGTTCACGCGCAGCACGAAGGTGTAGGTGCCTGCCGGCAAACCCCTGAGGTCGAGCTGGTGCTGGTGCTCGCCTGGCGACCGGTCGAGGCCTCGTCGTGCCGCCACTTCCTTGCCGTCGAGGGTGTATAGAGCGAGATCGACCCGTGCGGGCTGGTCGAGGCGGTACATGACGTTCAGCCAGTTGTCCACCGGGTTGGGATAGGTCACGAAGCGCAGCCTGGCGGCCAGATCGGTGGTGTTGTTGACCATCTCGTTGCCCATGACCAGGATGTCGTCGAACATGATCAGGTTGTCGTCGGCCGAGTCGTGGTGGAAGGCGACGTAGATGGTCTGTCCGGCAAACTGGGCCAGGCTTACCGAGTGCGGCTCGAGCAGGCCGAGGTGGCTGGTCTCGGTGCTGTCGGCCGGCACGAAATACATGGTGTCGGTGAAGCCGTTGGCGTGGATGTATCCGGGCGAGAAGGTGAACGAGTCGAGGTCGAGCGAGCTGTTGTCGCCGATCCAGCCGGTCATCTCGGCCGCGCGGAAGACCGTCACCTCCATGTCGGCGTCGAAGTAGGAGTTGGCGCCCACCAGCACTTTCACGGCATAGCCGTCCATGTAGCGCGGGCCCTGGAACGGTGCCGACTTCCAGTGGAGGGTGGCCTGGTCATCGACGATCTGGATGGCCGGCGTGATGAACCAGTTGCTCGAGATGGTGTCGAAGTCGGCCAGCCACGAGCGCGCCGCGATGACGAAGTTGGAATCCGTGGGCGGGATGGAGTCCATCAGCTCGGCCTGGCCCCAGTCGAGGTCGTAGAAGAAGTCGCTGGGGAAGCCGCTGGCGGCCTCCTTGCCGTCCTCGTCCCAGTTGATCCAGAGCGTGTCGGTGCCATCGTCGGGGAAGTTGGCCCAGTTGGCAGAGTTGTCGGTCTGGAAAGGCTCCCACAGGAGCGTGTCGGTTTGGGCAGTAGCTGTGCCCGCAGCCACGAGGGCGATGAGCATGAGGTAAAAACGGTTCATAGAGACGCGTTTGATGGTGAAAAAAATGGCGAAGGCCCGAAGGCCTTCGCGATGTGCTTCCTGATGGCGATCAGTGTGTTTTCAGCAGCTTTTGCGCAAGCTGACGCCTGCCGTCGGTGATGTGGACGAAGTACAGGCCTGCCGGCAAATGCTGGAGCGGCAGCTCGATCAGCCCTTCGGTGGCCTGCGACAAGTGCCATTGCTGCAAGGGGCGACCGGCCACGTCGGTCAGCTGCACCTGCAGGTCGGCAGGCTGGTCGAGGCGGTAGCGCAGCGTCGTTTGCGCCGTGGCGGGGTTGGGCGCGAGGAGGAAGTTTTTGGCGAAAGCCGGATCGGGCTCGGTGGTGCCGGTCTCGGGCTCGAAGGCCAGCTCCCATTGGAAGCCGGGCGCGTCGGTGTCCTCGCTGTCCCATTCGATGTAGTAGGTCGTGCCTGCCGTCACCTCCATGTCGAACACGATGCTCTGCAGGCCGCAGTCGTCGTCGCTGGAGGCCACCAGCTCGAGGCCGTCGAAGCCGCAGGTGCCGGTATAGACCCACAGGCGCGTGTCCTCGTCGGTGAAGTTGCAGGACGAGATGGTCATCAGGCCGTTCACCTCGGGCGTGAAGACGTACCACTCCGACTGGGCGTAGTTGGTCGTGCTGGCACTCGTGTGGTTGATGTCGGGGCCGGCCACGGCGGCGTCGCCGTTGATCTGGTCGATGGTGATGGTGTCGCCGGCCATCACCGGGATGGCCGACTCGCAGAAGTCACCCGGCGTGGGCTCGCTTTCGCTAAATGCCAGCTCGAAGTCGAAGCCGCCGCTGTCCCAGATGTCGTCCCAGCAGATGTGGTAGGTGGTGCCGGCGCTGACGAGCACCTCGCGGTAGGAAGCGTACTCATCGCCGCCGGGCGTCATCTCACAGCGGTCGTCGTTGACGCCTTCGAGGTGGAGGGTCGAGCAGCCGCCCGAGAAGATCCAGACGCGGGTGTCCCTGCCGCCGTTGCAGGAGCCCACGCTGAGGATGCCATCGGCGGGGGCCGTCCATTCGTACCAGGCGCCGGCGCGGCCCTGGCCACCCGAGCGGACGGTGAAGCCTGCGCCGTAGCACTGCAGCTCGATGGCGGTGTGCATGCCCGTGTCGATGGGGATGGCCAGGTGACAGTATTGTCCTGCCTCGGCTTCGGGCAGCTGGGCGAAGTACACGTCGTCCACGAAGTAGTAGTGGGTCTCGTTCACGGGGAAGAAATCCACGCCGCCAAACTGGTTGTAGCCTCCCGTCTGGCTGCCGGCCTGCCAGCTCAGGGGCCAGGCGTAAATGAACTCCGTGTCGAAGAACAGGTACATGAAGTCGTTGCTCACGTCGATGGTGAAACGCACTTCGAACCATTCTTCCTGGGTGTAGGTGAAGGGCAGTTCTTCGCCGCCTACGGACACATAGCCCGTGGCGTCGTTTTCGAAGTACACCTCGAAGGCCCATTGCTCGCCGGGCGTCTGGCTGCGTTGCAGGTTGAAATAGGCGGCCGACTCGCCCGGCACGTACATCTTCCAGGAGAGCAGGAACATACCGTCGGGCTGGTTGCCCAGGTCGAGGATGACGTCCTGCGGGCCGCCGCTGGGCGAGCCGCCTTCGATGACGAGGCTCTGGCTGCCCGAAGCGGCATTGTCGGTGGTGACGATGCCGTCTTCGTTGCCGCCCTCGTTGCCGCTCCAGGTCGTCCAGTGGTCGGCCTGGGGGCCCAGCACGCCGAGGGCGTAGCTCTCGAAGTCGTCCTGGATCAGCACCAGCGGATCGGTACAGGTGGGTTGTGCCGGCAGAGCCAGGCTGCATGCCAGCCACAGGGAGAGGAAGTAGAAACGCTTCATATGGAATAGGTTAGGTGAACAATCGGGAAGCGTGCTGGTGAGACGGAGATATGGCAACTCGTTGGCAGGCATCTTAAAGTTATGCAAATGGGCGCCAATCCCGGAGGCGGGGCGGAGAAAAAAAGCGCAACCGCCACTGGGGCGATTGCGCTCGGGTGTCATTTGCCGAAAGGCAAAAACGGTATCAGTGTGCGATCTGGAGCTTGCGCGTAGCCAGCCCCTCTTCGGTACGGATGAGGAGGAAGTAGGTGCCTGTCGGCAAATCGCGCACGTCGAGGCTGGCCTGCTGACCTGCGCCCAGGCGCGTCTGCCGGAACAGGACCATTTGTCCCTGCGTGTTGATCAGTCGCAGCTCGGCATCGGTGGCGCGGCTGTCGGGCAGTGCGATGTGCACCACGTCGGAGGCCGGGTTGGGTGCGATGCGCGTCTCGAGCGTATGGAGCAGCGCCTCGTTGGTGGCGTTGGGCAGCTCGGTCACGTTGAGGCGCACGACGGGCACCAGGTCCCAGCCGAAGCCG
This sequence comes from uncultured Saprospiraceae bacterium, assembly GCA_964401445.1. GTDB lineage: Bacteria > Bacteroidota > Bacteroidia > Chitinophagales > Saprospiraceae > WFYJ01. The sequence continues at coordinate 3,393 of CAYNYN010000142.1, forward strand.
ATGGAGCTGTACGGCTCTACCGTCAGGTCGCCGTTGATGCCCAGCATGGAGGCGTAGCGCGGTGCGCCCATCTGGGCACTGTTGAGGATCATGGCGCCATAGTCGAACTCGTCGCTGGCCACGAACTCCACCTCCGTCGTGTTGTCGTCGGCCACGTATTCGAGCATGAGCACGTAGTCGGTATTGGCTTCGAGGATGACGGGATCGTCGTTGAAGTCGGTCAGGCCGACGGTGACGGGCACGATGGGCACCTCGTTGCCCTGGATTTCGTAGAAGTTGATGCCCACCAGCTCGCGCTCGTCCGGATCGCACTGGGCGTCGCCATCGGTGTCGGTCCACTTGTAGAGCGAGAGGTACACCAGCTCGCCCGGCACGTCGCCCGCGTTGCCGAGGGCGAAGCTGGCACTCGATGCCACCATGCCGCCTTCGACGACGTGGTAGTAGTTGCCATAGGCCCACGAACGCGGCTCGTTCGGATCTTCCCAGTTGGCAGCAGCGGGGTAGATGGTACGCGTACCGCCGTCTTCCTTGGCGAAGGTCGAATCCGACACCTCGAAGAAGAAGGTCACCTCGTTGTTGTCGGTGATCTCATCGGCCTGGATCGAGTCGTATTCCAGCACGTATTCGGCGCGGTAGATGCCCGTCATGTCGGGTGGCAGGAAGTTGCCGAACGACTGGTTTTCAGCCAGACTGTCGCGCGCGATGGTGCCATAGTCGTAGAAGTCGGTGTACACCGTGTCGCCGCCTACCTGGCGGATGACCATGTGCAGCTTGACGTTGGTCTCGTCGTAGGCGCCCACGTTCTCGATGTCGGCCAGGAAGCCGAAGGGCTCGCGCTGCGTCACGGGCGTCTGGTAGTTGGGGGCGATGGCGTACCAGTCGTTGATGCGCATCTCGTGGTTGGTGCGGCGCACGATCTTCACGTCGTCGATGATCCAGAAGTAGTAGTTGGCCTCGTAGATGAACTTGATGCGGAACTGGCTGGTGCCGGTGGCGTACTTCAGGGGCACGCGCACCACGTCGTTGCGCGGCGATTGCTCGTTGACGCCGATGTCCTGGTTGAAGAAAATGGGATCGCTCCAGGTGGCGCCGCCATCGTCGCTCCAGGCCACGGCATAGGTGCTCTGGAAGTTACGGGTGTACTGGTTGAACTCCACGGCCAGGGCTTCTTCCCCTTCGAGGTCCATCACCGGCGAGATGAGCTCGGCCACCTGCGGTGCAGGGTAGGGCCCGCCGCCGATGTTGTTGGGGTCGCCGCCGTTGTCGTAGAAGTCTGAATCGAAGACCATGGCGCCATTGGCCACGCTCGGCGACAGGATGCCCAGCGTGCCGGTGCCCGTCGAGAAGGCGCCCTGGTCGGCCTTGCCGTCGGCTTCCCATACCCAGTTGGCATCGGGGTAGGTGATGCCTACGGCCGTCCAGTCGTTGAGACCGCCGTCGAACTCGGAGTTGGGGTCGCCGGGGCCACCCCACACGATGTTGGTGTTGGGCGGGGGCGGAGGCGTGCCCTGGCTTTCGAGGCGGATGTCGTCGATCTGCCACGAGTAGCCGCAGCCGCTGAGCGGCTGGTCGGGATCGTCGCTCAGATACTGGAAGGCGATGCGCGCCGTGGCGCTGTTGGCCACGTACTGCGAGATGTCGATTTCGACGACCGAGGGGTTATCCGTGCCCTCATTGATGCCCAGCTCCTGGTTGACCTCGATGGCCGTCCAGGTAGCGCCGTCGTCGTTGCTGACCTGCACGAAGGTCTGGCTGAAGAACACGGCATAGTACTGCTCGAAGAACAGCACCACGGTGTCGTGACCGCTCAGGTCGATGGTCGGCGAGATGAGCCATGCGTTCTGCGAGCCGCTGCACAGCAGGTCGGAGTCGAAGATGACCCAGCCGTCGGAAGCCGTCGTGCTCTCGATGGGGCCGATGGAATAGGGGCCCTGGGGACCGATGTTGGTCCAGGTCCACACGTCGCCGCTCTGTTGGAGCGAATGGTCTTCGAGGGTCCAGCCATCGAGGCTGTCTGCAAAGGTCTCGCTCCAGATCTGGGCCTGAGCCCACACTCCACAAAGGAGGAGCAAAGCCGTGAGCAGGGTAGTGAATTTTGTCATTGCAATTTGTTGTTTGATGAATCAAAAAAAGTCATTCGGGGTATCCCCGCGCAAGATAAAGGTGGATCGAGGCACCATGCACGGGCTATCGGTAGGTTTGTCTCGACAATTGCAAGATAGCGAAAAGCAGGGCAGCCCGATAGGGGATCAAAAAAAGTCCCGCACCGGGGCGGGTGCGGGACTGCGTTTGGCATATGATGCAAGGATCTCATGGAAGGATGACGATGCGATCGGTGTGAACGCGTTTGCCATCGGTGATCATGATGAGGTACACGCCTTCCGGCAAATGGTGCCAGTCGAATGTCTGCCTGCCGTGCAGCACTTCCGGCAGCTCGATCCGTTCGACCGTCCGGCCCGACAGGTCGGTCAGGCGCATTTCGAGCGGCGCGGCCACCGGCAGTGCCCATTCGAGCGACAGCGTGCCGGAGGTCGGGTTTGGCGAAAGCCGGAAGGTGCCGGCCAGCTGCCGTGCATCGCCCGCAGCATTGGGCAGCAGCGTCACCACATGACTGGTGCAGGTGTAGTGGTTGCCTGCCGCGTCGGAAACGGTGACCGTTACGGGCACGGGCTGCGGGTCGTAGGGGAAGGCCGATTGGCTGGCCGACAGCTCCGCCACACCGCAGTTGTCCCAGGCGGGCATGCTGGCCTGGCTGAAGAGCATGGGGTCGCTGATGAATGCCGTGTCCGTGGCCCCGTTCAGTTGTACCTGGATCGTGTCGCAGGCGAAATAGGGCGCAATGGTGTCCACCACGACGGCTGAAAGCATGCACGAGGCCGTCTGGGTGCCGTCCGAGATGTGAATTTGCACCAGATGTGACTGATTGAAGAGCGCCTCATCGCATTGCGCCCCCAGTGAATCGAGCGCGCTCACGATGGTGTCGAGCGTGATGTCGTAGCAGTTGTCCCAGACATCGACCCAGGGTTGGTTGCCCGGCACGGGCCAGAACTGCCCGGTCTGGGCAAAGGCACTGTCGATGACAAGGGTGACCGTGTCGGTGGTGCACGCTATGGCCGGGGCAATGCTGTCGCGCACCGAGACGATGGGTGTGCAGGTGGCCTGGTTGCCGCTCTGATCGGTCACTGTGATCGTGAGCACGGTATCGGTACCCGACTGGGTGCAGTCGAAAAAGAGCGTGTCCTGGGGCCAGGTGAGCTGATCGCAGTTGTCGAAGGTGTTCAACAATGATTCCACTTTCAGCATGGCAAATCCCGTGCTGTCGAGCCATACCGTGGCATTGGTGCAGAAGAGCTGCGGAGGCATGGTGTCCTGAACGGTGATGGTCACCATGGCCGTGTCGGCAAGACCCAGGTCGTCTGAGAGGACGATGAGCAGGGACTGCGGGGTATTCACCGCGGCACAGGTGAAGGTGTCGGGCAGGAAGGTGAAGTGGCCTGCGTTGCAGTTGTCGGACCACTGAATGCCCAGCACGTTCGGGTCGGGAACGGCGAGGCCATTGGTGTCGACGTACAGCGTGGACTGCGTCAGGCCGAGGATCTGGGGTGCGTGGGCGTCCAGCACCTTGACGTGGGCCGTGCAAGTATCGCTCAGCCCGTTGTCCTGATCGGTGACGATGAGGGATACCGGTACGTTTTGCCCCACCTGGCTGCAGTCGAAGCTGGTGATCGAGGCCGCATAAGCCATTTCGTCATTGCAGAGGTTGGTACTGCCGTTGTCGAGCATGGCCGCGCTGATGCCGACAGCACCTTCCTCGTCGAGCCAAACGGTGATGTCCTTGCATTGGGCCTGCGGAGGCGTCGCATCGCGTACTTCGACCGTCACTTCGCACTGCGTGGTCAGGCCCTGGACGTCTTTTGCCGTAATGATGGCGAGGTGGAACCCTTTGTCATCGCAATCGGCCGGCGCTTGCGCAAATGCCACCCAGAGGGAGTCCATGCCGCAGTTGTCGGCTGCCGACGCGCCGAGCATCTGCGGGCTGATCGGCGGGACACAGGCACACTGCGGATCCAGAGCCACCACGACGGTGTCGTTCGGACAGGACAATGCGGGCGGCATGACGTCCTGGACGGTGACCATGGCCGTACACGTGGCCGTGTTGCCCGCGACATCGGTGACAAGGGCTTCGACGGTATGTGATCCGAGGTCGGTGCAGGTAAAGGACGAAGCGCTCATTTGGATCGAGACAATGCTGCAGTTGTCCGACGATTGACCGGCGATTGCAGCGCTGTCGAGCACAGCCGTTCCAGACGCGTCGATGCCGAGCGTCACGTCCTGGCAGGTCGCCACGGGGGCCATGGTGTCGCGCACCGTGATTTCTGCAGTGCATTGTCCGATGTTGCCCGCGGGGTCTGCGATGACCAGGTCGGCGGTGACCACGGTATTGACCTGGTTGCAGGTGAGCGGCACGAGGTCGCTGGAATAGGTGTACGAGCAATTGTCCGTGCTGTTGGCATCCAGCTCTTCCGGTTGGACGAATGCCTCGCCATTCTCATCGAGGAATACCGTAAGCTGCGCGCACTGCGCCGTGGGGGCAAGGGTGTCCATCACGCGCACCGTGGCGGTGCAGGTGTTGGCGTTGTTGCTGGCATCCGTAGCCGTCACGGTGACGGTGTGCAGGCCGAGGTCGTTGCAGCTGAAGTTCGTGGGGCTTGCATTTACGCTACCAAGGCTGCAATTGTCCTCGATGGTCGACGCAATCTGGGCCGCACTCACGGTGGCTGTCCCGCTTGCATCGAGGGGCACCAGCACGGTATCGGCCGGGCAGGTAACGACCGGTGGAAGCAGGTCGGAAAGGAGGATGCTTGCCTGGCAGGTGTTGGAATTGCCGGAGCCGTCGGTGGCGATCATCGTGACCGTCAACGGCTGAAGCAGATCGGCACAGGTGAAGGTGTCCTGGCTCAAGGTAAAGTAGACCGTTCCGCAATTGTCGGTGGTCCCGATGTCGATCATCGCAGGGGTAAGCACGGCGATTCCCTGATCGTTGAGCTCGAGACCTACGGACGTGTTGCAGAACATCTGCGGCGCGCTGTTGTCGACGACAGTCACCTGGGCGGTGCAGGAATTCTGGTTGCCTGTGCCGTCGATCATGGTGAGGGTGACGCTGTTGGTGCCGATGTCTGCGCAGGTGA
>CAYNYN010000143.1:0-8568 GCA_964401445.1 uncultured Saprospiraceae bacterium
CTTTTCGATGCTTTTGAGCAGCTCCCTGTTGAGGTGTGGGCCTTTCCTGACGAGATCGACGGGATGATCCAATAACCGCTCGAGCAAGGTAGCCACCTCATACATTTTGGAATATGATGGCTGATCCAGCTCGACGAGCAGATCGATGTCACTATCTGCACGTGCAGCGCCTTTTGCCCACGATCCAAACAGTCCCAGGCGGCGGACACCCAACATCGAGAGTTCCGTTTTGTGGGCGCGCAAAATGGCGAGTATTTGCGCCTGTGATCGGAGTTTGCTTTTGATCATGGTTGTGATTTGTAGCTGGAAAAAGTAAGCCTATTCGCTTATTTTTTCAATAGGCTGACCATGCTGCCGGCAACCAGCCATGATCCTTTACATCCATGGGCTCGGCTTTCAGCGGCTGAAGCTCGCTTTCCCGACAAACTCGGAACAGGCTGCGCGCGACAATGGCCGACAGGAATGAGGCGTGAAAAAAGAGGGGCGTTTCGTCGAGATTTTGCGTAAGCAAAACCCTACACGCTCAACCCCCAACCAAAAAAGGCACACACCCGATCGGTGCATGCCTTTTCGTTGAGTCTGGCGGAGAGGGAGGGATTCGAACCCCCGGTACCCGTAATGGGTACACCTGATTTCGAGTCAGGCCCGTTCGACCACTCCGGCACCTCTCCTCGCAAAAGCGGACGCAAATTTACACATCTGTTCAAAAAATACCCTGCTGCGCGAAAAAAGTTGCGCGATTTTTCAGGCGGGGTCGTTGGCCGGCACGGGCCGTGGCGGTCTTTGCAGAAATTCGCTGACCAGCTGTTCGGCCTGCTGCAGAGCATCTTCGAGGCGGTCGTTGACCAGCACGACGTCGAAGCGGGGCGCCCACTCCAGCTCTTCGGCGGCGCGTGCCATGCGTTTGCGCAAGCTCTCCTCGTCTTCGGTGTGGCGGTTGCGCAGCCGCTGGAAGAGCACGTCCTTGCTCGGTGGCATCACGAACACGGCCAGGCTCTGGTCGGGATAGGCCTGCTTGAGCTTCCAGGCCCCTTTCACGTCGATGTCGAAGATGACGTCCTTGCCTTCGTTCCAGAGTCGCTCCACCTCCTCGCGCAGGGTGCCGTAGTACTGGCCGGGATAGACCTCTTCCCATTCGAGGAAGTCGCCCTTTTCCACGCGCTGCATGAACTCCTCGGGCGAGAGGAAGTAGTAGTCGCGGCCGTGCTGCTCGTGGGGCCGACGCGGGCGCGTGGTGGCCGATACCGAAAACTCCAGATTGTCGAAGCGGTTGAGCAGGTGCCGCACGATGGTCGTCTTGCCGGCGCCGGAAGGTGCAGTGAAAATGACGAGTTTGGACATGCCCTGGGTGATTTACAGCGTATTGGCTACCTGTTCCTTGATCTTTTCCAGCTCCTCCTTCATCTGGACCACCAGGCGCTGGATGTCGGACGAGTAGGCTTTGGCGCCCAGCGTGTTGATCTCGCGCCCCATCTCCTGGGCGATGAAGGTGAGCTTGCGCCCCTTGAGCTTGGCGGGTTTGTCGAGCTGCTCGAGAAAGTACTGGCAATGTTGTGCCAGGCGCACCTTTTCCTCGTTGATGTCGAACTTTTCGAGATAAAAAATGAGCTCCTGCTCGAAGCGGTTTTCATCGACCTGCTCTTTGCCCAGATACTCTTCGAGATTTTGGCGAATCCTGTGGCGCAGCTTCTCGATGCGGCCGCGGTCGTAGGGATCCACTTCTTCGAGGCGGGCCAGGATGGCCGCGATGTTCTGGCGCAGGTCCTTTTCCATGGCCGCCCCTTCGGCCTGCCGGAACTGATCCAGCTTTTCCAGGGCTTCGTTGACGGTAGCGAGGATGGCCTGCCATTCCTCTTCGTCGAGGGTGCCGGCTTCGGCGGCCACCACGTTGGGGATGCGCAGGATGGCCTGCAGGTAGTCGCCCTGTTCGATGCCCAGCTCGTCGGCCAGTCCGCGCAGCGTGTGGTAGTATTTGCGGAACAGCGCGGTGTTGAGCCCGAAGGCGTCGTCGCCCTGCAGCGATACCAGCTCGATGTTGACGTCGAGCTTGCCGCGCATGGCGCGCTCGCTGATGAGGCGCCGCAGCTCCATCTCCTTTTCGCGCAGATTGGCACTGCACTTGAAGCGCACGTCGGTGTATTTGCTGTTGAGGGAGCGCACCTCGACGGTGATGGTCTTGTCGTTGAAGGTACGCTCGGCCCGGCCAAAGCCGGTCATGGATAGCAGCATAGGATTGGGCGATTGCTGGTTTTCAAAATGGTTTCGGCTTGCCCCCCTTCGACTTTCCAAGGGCATACAAGGCCGTGTGGGCCAGTGAATGGCCCGAAAGGTGGGCAAAGATAGGGGAAGGCAATGGCAATTTGCCGCAGCTACAGACAGTGGAAGGATTGGCGAGGGCATTTGCGCGGCGCCGGGCCGGCGCGGCGCGGAAGCGGCACGCCTGTCGCAGGCGTGTAAGCAGTTGATTGCTAAAGAAAAATCGAAAAGAATGTCCCGATTGTTTCCGATTGATGAAAAATCTTTTGAAATTTGCCAGCCGTTTGAATGAAGTGGGATTGTTATTCCATAATTAATTAAAAACCAATAAAATAACAATGAGAAAAGCTGATTTGGTAGCGTCGATCTCGAAGAAGACCGGGGTAGAGAAGGTGGATGTGATCCAGACTCTGGAAGCCTTTTTCGAAGAGGTGAAGAATGCCCTGGCAGAAGGTGAGAACGTGTACATCCGCGGTTTTGGCAGCTTCATCGTGAAGAAACGCGCCCGCAAAATTGGCCGCCACATCAAGAAAAACGAGGCCATCGTGATCCCCGAACATTACATCCCTGCCTTCAAGCCCGCCAAGGTGTTTGTCGAGCAGGTGAAGGACAACGTCAAGGCACTTCCTGAAGACGGTCAGTCGAAATGAGGCTGACACCATTACAATGGTCCGTGATCGGGGGGGCAGTGCTGGTAGCGGTGCTGCTGGCGTTCGTGTTGGACACACGCCCTCCCGATCATGAGACCCTCGAAAGGTCGAGGGCGCTCATGGCTGAAGCTGCCGATACGGGGGTGCTCGTGCAGCAGGCCAAACAACAACTGGATGCGGCCAGCCTGGCCCAGGTGGAAAGCCTGGAAGTGATGGTCGAGGAAGCGACGGATGACACCTTGCGTGCCCGACAAATGGAATCGCTGGCTGGACTGTGGTATCAACTGGGGCGGGCCGATATTTCCGGCATCTATGCCGAGCGCATCGCCGAGCTGCGCAACGACGCCGCCTCGTGGGCCCTGGCCGGAACCACCTATTCCATTTGCATCCAGCAACAGAAAGACGACCGCATCCGTCAGTTTTGCCGCGATCATGCGCTGACGGCTTTCGAAAACGCCATCTCGCTCGATCCGCAGGACCTGAACAGCCGCATCAATCTGGCGTTGGTACACGTAGAGATGCCGCCGGAAGACAACCCCATGAAAGGCATCCAGATGCTGTTGTCGCTCAATGAGCAATATCCCGACCAACCGGCCGTATTGCTGCAACTGGCTCGGCTGGCCATTCGTACAGGTCAATACGAGCGCGCCGAGCAGCGTCTGCGCCGGGTACTCGAACTGGATCCCGACAACCAGCGCGCCCATTGCCTCATGGCGCAAGCCCTCGAGCAGATGAACCGCACAGACGAGGCCGCGGCCTTTGCTGCGCGTTGTAATGACCGATAAATTCATTCTTTTAACCAAAAAAGATTTTCCCTATGCCTTGTGGAAGAAAGCGCAAGCGTCACAAGATTGCCACGCACAAACGCAAGAAGCGACTGCGCAAGAATCGTCATAAGAAGAAGAACAGATAAACAGTCTGTGCGTGCAAGCCGACGTGTGGTCGGCTTGCCGCCTGTCTGTTTTGCCCAAAGCCTGAACTGGCGCCCGGCCCGAGTGATCATACCGCTGGCCTGGCCGCAAGGATGCATGGCAGTGTGTCAGGAACACCGCGTTTCCTGAACGTTCAATGATATATGGCAACACCCCGCGAAAGCAGGAAATTTCTGGCCGCGACATGTCCGTGTGTCGTCGGCTGTATTGCTCGAGGCGCGCCCGTATCGAAACCCCTCGTGGTGCCTGGCCCATCGTGGGCCTGTGGCACATCGTGAATGGATTGCGTGTTCGATGCCGGTAAGAAATGACGTTGGACTCGTGCGCTCCGAAAAAACCATTTTGCCGTAAGGCCTGGTTTCGATACGTCCAATAGCCCTGCCGGGGCAGCGCCTGCCCGCTCGATCGTGTGGTTTTGCCCGCGCACAATGAGTACTGCTCGTGTGCCGCTCGAGGGTCGGCCTTTCGTTCATGCCTTTTGCCGACCTGCTGCCGTGTCCTGCTTCCTTTTCCTGCCTCCGACAGCAGGGATTCCGTTGCGGCAAGTCTTTTGTATACAAGTGGTCTGGGCGCGCAAAAACCATCGTGACGTGGGAAAAGAACTGATAATCAACTCCACGCCCACCGAAGTGGAAATTGCCCTGCTCGAAGAGGGCAAGCTCGTCGAGTTGCACAACCAGAAAACCAATTCTTCATTTTCGGTAGGCGACATCTTTCTGGGTCGTGTGCGCAAGCTCATGCCCGGCCTCAATGCCGCATTCGTCGATATCGGCCACAAGAAGGACGCCTTCCTGCACTACACCGACCTGGGGCCCAAGCTGCGCAACCTGATCAAGTTTACCAACGGCGCCATCTCGGGTAGTCTGACGACGCACCTGCTCGACAATTTCAAGATCGAGCCCGACATCAACAAGCGGGGCAAGATCGATCAGGTGCTCGAGAAACGCCAGCCCCTGCTGGTACAGATCCTCAAGGAGCCCATCTCGACCAAGGGGCCGCGCCTGTCGTGCGAGATCACCATCCCGGGCCGCTACCTGGTCATCACGCCGTTCAACGACGTCATTGCCGTTTCGAAAAAGATCAAGAGTGCCGACGAGCGCAAGCGTTTGCGCAAGCTGGTGGAGGCCATCAAGCCCAAGCACTTTGGCGTGATCGTGCGCACGGCTGCCGAAGGCAAGAAAGTGGCCGAGCTGCACGAGGAGATGCTCTACCTGCTGGGGCAGTGGGAGCAGGTGTTCAAACAGTTGCACAAGGCCAAGCCGCCGATCAAGCTGCTCAGCGAGCTGGACAAGACGTCGAGCATCCTGCGCGACCTGCTCAACGAGAGCTTCGAGCGCATCGTCGTGAACGACGAGCAACTGTACGAAAACATCAAGAGCTACCTGAAGGCCAACATCCCCGAGAAGGCGCATATCGTCCAGCTGCACAAGGGACGCAAGCCCATCTTCGACCAGTATGGCGTGTCGCGCCAGATCAAGTCGTCGTTCACGCGCACGCCCACCTTGCCCAGTGGGGCCTACCTGGTCATCGAATCGACCGAGGCCATGCACGTCATCGACGTCAACTCGGGACACAAGATGAGCAGCAAGGACAGCGAGCAGGCCGTGCTGCAGGTCAACCTCGAAGCGGCAGAGGAGATCGCGCGCCAGCTGCGCCTGCGCGATATCGGAGGGCTCATCATCATCGACTTCATCGATATGCGCAATCCGGAGCACAAGAAGAAGCTCCTGTCGGCCATGCGCGAGTTCATGAAGAAAGACCGGGCGCAACACACCATCCTGCCACTGAGCAAGTTCGGGCTGATGCAGATCACGCGCCAGCGCGTGCGCCCCGAAATCAAGATCAGCACCGAAGAGGTGTGCCCTACCTGCAAGGGCACCGGCAAGGTCAACCCCACGATCCTCATTACCGACGAGATCGAGCGCGACCTGCGCTTCATCGTGCAGGCAAGGCCCAAATCGAAAATCACCCTCAGGGTGCATCCCTTCCTCGAGGCCTACCTCAAGAAGGGCTGGCGCAGGCTGCAGCGCCACTGGCTGCGCACCTTCAAGAAGTGGGTGCGCATAGAGGCCGACTCGAGCCTGTCGATGCTCGAATACAAGTTTTACGACGGCAACGACGACGAGATCCGCCTCACCTGAGCTCAGGGACAACCACAAGGGGCCTTGCAGGCGGCAAGGGCCAATGTGAGGAGCACGAAGAAAAGCACCAATGAATAATTACGTTTCATGGCTATTATGTTTGGAGCCTCCCGTCTCGGGGGGCTTTTTTCTTTGAGGGGGGAGCGCGCAGGGTTGAGAGGTTGCCTCGCGCAGCGCCGCACTGCCTGCCCCGAGAATCGGGGGCGCAACGACACGCCACGCTTTTTTCATCTCGACATCGCGCCCTTGGGGGCGCATCTCAACCATCAGATCCGTCGTATGCGGGCGCCGAGGGCGTTGAGGCGCTCGTCGATGCGTTCGTATCCGCGGTCTATCTGGTTGATGTTGTGGATGATGCTGGTGCCGTTGGCCGAGAGGGCAGCGATGAGCAGGGCCACCCCGGCGCGGATGTCGGGCGAGGTCATCTCTATGGCGCGCAGCGGGTACTCGCGGTTGAGGCCGATGACGGTGGCGCGGTGCGGGTCGCACAGGATGATCCGCGCGCCCATGTCGATGAGCTTGTCGACGAAGAAGAGGCGGCTTTCGAACATCTTCTGGTGGATGAGCACGCTGCCCTTGGCCTGGGTGGCTACCACCAGCAGGATACTCATGAGGTCGGGCGTGAAGCCTGGCCAGGGCGCGTCGTACACCGTGAGTATGGAGCCGTCGATAAAGGTCTGGATCTCGATCTCGTCGAGTGCGGGCACGATGATGTCGTCGCCTTCGATGCGGGTGGGCACGCCCATGCGCTCGAACACGCGCAGGATGTTGCCCAGCTCGTGTACCTGGGCGTCCTTGATGGTGAGCTCCGACTGGGTCATGGCCGCCAGTCCGATGAAGCTGCCGATCTCGATCATGTCGGGCAGGACGCGGTGGGTGGTGCCGCCGAGCCCGTCGACGCCTTCGATGGTGAGCAGGTTGGATCCGATGCCCGAAATTTTGGCGCCCATGCGCACCAGCATCCGGCACAGCTGCTGCACGTAGGGCTCACAGGCAGCATTGTAGATGGTGGTGGTGCCTTCGGCCAGGCACGCGGCCATGACGACGTTGGCCGTGCCCGTCACCGAAATTTCCTCCATGAGCATGTAGGTACCCTTCAGCTGGGGCGCTTCGAGGCGGTATTCCCCCTTTTCGATGTCGAAATGGAAAGAGGCGCCCAGCTCCTTGAGACCGAGCAGGTGCGTGTCGAGCCTGCGGCGGCCGATCTTGTCGCCGCCCGGCTTGGGCAGGAAGGCGCGCCCGAAGCGCGCCAGCATGGGGCCCAGCAGCATGACCGAGCCGCGGATGGCGCGGGCATTGCGGTGAAACTCCTCCGTCTGGAAGAAGTCGAAATCTATGTCTCGTGCCTGGAAGGTGTAGGTATGCGCGTCTTGGCGCTCCACCGCGACGCCCATGCCTTCGAGCAGCCGGACCAGGCGCCGCACGTCGAGGATGTCGGGCACGTTGGAGATGGTGACGGGCTGGTCGGTGAGCAGGGTGGCGCAGATGACCTGCAGCGCTTCGTTCTTGGCGCCCTGGGGCACGATCTCGCCCGAGAGCCTGTGTCCGCCTTCTACCTCAAATGCGTTCAGTTCCATCGCTTCGTTTTGTGATGCGGAAATGTTCCGCAAAAATTGACACTTGCCGGCAGCCCGCGGCACGATGGCCCGGGTCCCCGCCGATTGCGCACCAAAAACGCAAACAGCCGGCCACCCCGATCGGGCGCCCGGCTGCAAAGCTATTCTTTGAAGCGGAAAAATCAGTTTTTCTTGCGGCGGCGGCGCTGGTTGCGGCCCCCCCCATTGCTGCCCTGCTTTTTCTGGCGCTTGCGCTGCTGCTTCTGGTGCCGACCGTTCTGTTGCGGGCTCTGACTCTGGTCGGCAGGCACGAGGTTGGTGATGGCTTCGTCCTCGTCGAGGGTCAGCAGGCCACCGCTCAGCAGGTTCAGGTCGCTCTTGATGATGTCGTCGTTGACGAACTGCTCGCGGCTCCAGGCCCGGTAGGCCTGCTTCATGTAGGCAGCGATGACCTTGACGAACTCGCGGCGCTTGTCGTCGTCGTCCATCTCGATGGCCTTCTGGATGAGCCGCTCGACATTGTAGCCATAATGGCGCAGCCGGATGTTCTTGTGCGGGTAAGGCAGCGGCTCCGGCTTGCGGTGCATCATCTCGCGCGTGGGGATTTCCCCATCGGGCGGCGTGACGTCCAGATCGTAGTCGGCGATCTCGAAGATGTGGTGCCAGATCTTGATGAGGTGATCCTCTTCGTTGCGCGTGGGCGGGTTGAGCATGAACATCAGCTCGGCCACCTTTTCCACGAAAGCCTGTCGCTTGTCGCGGTCTTCGATGGTCTTGGCGAACTTGATCAGGTTCTGGACATGGCGGCCATATTCCGGCATGCGCAGTTGCTCACGCTCGGTATTGTATTCGATCTGGTGATCATCCTGCGTGAAATGGATGCTTCCTGTTTTTTCTTCCACAGCTGGGCTGAATTTGTGATGAAATTGGATTGCGATTCGGGTTTAAGGTTCGAGGATTTGAGTATTCGAAGAACCGAGGACTGATGGTTGAGACTCGCTATCCCCGACAAGTCGGGGCAGGCTGCTCGATG
>CAYNYN010000144.1:0-1328 GCA_964401445.1 uncultured Saprospiraceae bacterium
TCGGGCAGCGCCTCGTCGGTCGTGTTGGGGTCCCACACGATGCGATGCGCGGTTTCGCCGGAAGGCAGTTCGAAGAAGTGGTACACGTTGCCGGGCTTTTCGTAGTGCAGCGTGCGCAGGCCCAGCGAGTCGATGGCTTCGAAAGCCTGGCGCGCCGTGCGCCGACGCAGATGCCCCGCCGCTTCGATGGGGGCCCCCACGCCTTCCTGCCGGAAGAGCTGGCCGTTGTCGCACAGGATATAGCGGTGCTCGATGCCGGTAAATCCGCCGCCATTGCCGAAGATCAACACCTCGTCGGGCAGGCTTGCTGCAGTGTACTTGTGCGAGCGGCAGGCATACAGGCCCAGGACGATGCCGGCAAGGGCAAGGAACAGGTACGATGATTTCATAGCGAAAAGCATGGATGAAGGAATGCAGGCAATCAATCGGCTCGTGCAAGAGAGGTGAAGGTCACGCCGCCAAGGGGGCATGGCATCAAAGGTAATACTTTTCATTTCCGTCGGGCGGGCCGCCGCGCCAAATAGCCGACAGGACGGCACACAGCGTCCGCTGAGGGCGCGCGGCAGGCGTTAAAATATTCTGAAAATCCGCCTTTTTGCTGCGGGCAGGACGTGGTGCCGACCATTTTGGAAGTACATTTGCTTGCAGGGAATGGGGCACCTGTGTGATTTTCGTACGGCCTTTCGGCAAATGCTGCCCTGCCCCGAATCGAACTGTATTCTTCCAATCATCAAAACGGTACCTATGAAAAAGACGATCCTCTTGTTCGCCCTCTTTGCTTTTGCCGTAGTGGGCGCCCAGGCACAAACGAAGGCCTGCTGCGCAGGCAAGGACAAGGCCAAGGCGGCCGCTACCTGCTCGTCGGCCGACAAGGCTGAAGCCAAGGCATCCTGCACCTCGACCGACAAGGCGCTGCTCGAAAAGGCTGCCGCCGCCGACGCAACCGTCGAAGCCCGCACCGCCGAAGACGGCAGCACCTACTACGTGCGCAAGGTGGCCGGCGAAAATGGCGAAACGAGCTACGTGCCCGTCAAGTACTGCACCAAGGCCGGCAAGTTCATCAACGAATCGCCTTCGGAAGGCTGCAGCGGCGACAAAGCCGAAGCCAAAGCCACCTCGGCAGATGGCAAGACCAAAGCCTGCTGCGCCGAAGGCGCCAAGAAGGGCAAGGCGTGCTGCGCCAAAAAAGCCGAAAAGAGCGACGAAGGCTGATTCGTCCCTGCACACCCGAAAAAATCAGAGAAAGCTCCCGGCCATGGTCGGGGGCTTTGTTTTTTTTTGGTCTGAGGCTCTTGAAAAAGGTTGGGGGTTGAGCGTGACACCGTGAC
>CAYNYN010000144.1:1428-6006 GCA_964401445.1 uncultured Saprospiraceae bacterium
GCTTGTCCGCGACATAAATGTCGCGCTACGAGGATCGCGCTACGTAGTCCCCAAATAAAAAAACCGCCCCCGTCAGGAGGGCGGTCCGGCTGCCAAATTCCAATCTCAAGAAAGTGAATACAGCCTGAGTATCCGCACATTAGTCTGATTCAGCCGAGTCATTTTTTTGTTCGTCGGTCTTTTTTCGCGTACGTGCCTGCTGCTCCGGTGCAGGCAGGCGCCCTGCTTCGCGCAAGGCCTTCGTGATGATCCACTCCAACTGGCCGTTCACGCTGCGAAACTCTTCCGCCGCCCACTCCTCCACAGCCTTCATCGTGGCCTCATCTATGCGCAGCATGAACTTTCTCTTGGCCATAGGCGAGCATGATGAAAAAAGCCTCGCCACGTCATCCCTCCTTTTCAGTCGCAGATAGCGCTCATAGTGTGAGCTCCTGTGGCGAGGCATCAAAACAGCAGACGAATTGAATCAGTTGTCAGGCAATTTGATGGCTAAATGAAATCAAATAACTACAACTGTATTTGCTATCACAGCGCAATGATAGAGCATTTTGACAATAAGTCAAAACAAATTAACACATATGAAATCATAGGTCTTATTTTTTTTCACACAAAATGACTATTTTCAACATCAAAATAATATCATAAACCAATCAAAAGGACACTAACTACCGACTTGGTTAAAAACCCGATCGATCGGCGATACGCGCATGCCGGGGCGTTATTGGGCACGTGTTTCACCCAAAACCTCTACGTTTCATGCGGTTATTTCTTTCACTGAGCCTGTTGCTGCTGGTATCGGCTTGTGGTACGCGCACCGAGGTGAAGCAGGAATACGACGAATCAGGGCGGCTCGTGGCCGAATTCAGTCGAGACAAAAAGACGGGCAAGCTGCAGGGGCCGTACCGGTACTACTACCCCAACGGCAAGGTGATGGAAGAAGGCTGGCACGAGCAGGACAGCCTGCACGGCACGCGGCGGCTCTACTACGAATCGGGGCAGTTGCAGGCCGAAGAGCACCTCGTGCGCGGCCGCTACGAAGGTCCGTGGCGCTCGTGGTACCCCTCCGGCCAGCTCGACATGGAAGGCCAGTACGTGGACAACGAGATGAGCGGCGTGTGGAAGCGCTATTACGAAAGCGGCCAACTGATGGAAGAGGTTACCTTTGCCCACAACCTCGAAAACGGCCCCTTCCGCGAGTACTGGCCCAACGGCCACCTCAAGGCCGAAGGCACCTACAAGGACGGCGACTACGAGCACGGCCTGCTGTTGCTGTACGACGAATCGGGCCAGCTCGAACGCAAGATGGACTGCAAACGCGGCATCTGTCGCACCATCTGGACGCGCGCACAGGGCGAGATCGACGACCCGCACCTCGACTCGCTGCAGCGCCGCCTCGAACGCCTCACGGAAGAGCACCTGTCCAACTGAATGCACACATGAAACGACTGCTACCCATCATCGCCGGCCTCTGTTGCCTGCTGCATGCCACCCCGGCCCAGGCCCAGATCGGCGGCCTGCACGCCTACACGTTTCTGAACCTGCCCTTCTCGGCGCGTCATGCCGCCCTGGGCAGCCAGGCGCTGGCCTTCCGCGACGACGACCCCGTCACGGCGGCCACCAACCCCGCCACGCTCAACCCGTTGATGGACGGCGCGCTGACCTTCAACCACGCCTTTCTGGCGGGCGGCATCCAGCACGGTTATGCGGCTTTCGCCAAACACCTGAGCGGCCATGGCCTCACCGTGCACGGGGGGCTGCAGTACGTGCGCTACGGCCTGTTCGACCGCACCGATGAATACGGCCAGGTGCAGGGCGACTTCACGGCAGCCGACTACGCACTGACGGTGGGCGCCGGCAAGCAGCTCTACGAACGCCTCTCGGTGGGCGCCAACCTGCGGCTGATCAGCTCGCAGCTGGAAACCTACCAGAGCTTCGGCCTGAGCACCGACCTGGCGCTGATGTACCACGACACGGCGCGGCTGCTGCAGGTGGCGCTCGTCTTCCGCAATGCCGGCGTGCAGCTCACACCCTACGTGGAAGGCGTGCGCGAGCCGCTACCCTTCGACCTGCAACTCAACGTCACGCACCGGCTGCGCCACCTGCCGTTCCGCTTTGCCGTGGTCTATCACCACCTGCAGCGCTGGAACGTGCTGTACGACGACCCCGCCCTCGAAGACAACGTCTTCCTCTTCGGCGAGCCCCAGCCCGAGCGCCCGTGGAAGGACCGCATCGACAACTTTTTCCGGCACCTCGTCTTCAGCGGCGAGCTGCTCGCGGGCGCGCGCGACAACTTCCGGCTGCGCCTCAGCTACAACCACCTGCGTCATCGCGAGATGACCGTAGGCACGCTGCGCAGCCTGGCCGGCTTCGGCTTCGGCATCGGCATCAAGGTCAACCGCTTCCGCATCGACTACGGCCGCAGTATCTACCACCTGGGCGGCGGCATCAACCACTTCTCCATCTCGACCAACTTGCAGGCGTTTGCCCGCAAAAAAGAAAGAGTGATCGAGTCGGAGTGACGGACCAGGAACGAAGGTGCCCTTTTGCTCTCCAGCAGAACCACAAGGGGGGCGCCCGGCGAGGCGGCAGCCGCGGGTGCGCGCGCTTCCACGCCCATCCAATGGCGCCTTTTTCGTATCATGCCCCTTCGAAAACGTCGCGTGTATGTACGAAATGGCAGGCATCATCATCCTGGGCATTTTCGCCCAGTGGCTGGCCTGGCGCATCCGTGTGCCGGCCATTCTTCCGTTGATCCTCATCGGGCTGGCCGTGGGTCCGATCTCCACGCTGTACACGCCCGACGGCACCAAGCTGCTCGAGCCCGTGTACCAGCCCGAGCTGGACAAAGGCCTGTTCCCCAACCAATACCTCTTCTACTTCGTCTCGCTGGCCATCGGCATCATCCTGTTCGAGGGCGGGCTGACGCTCAAGCGCAAGGAGCTGCGCGGCATGGCGCCCGCCATCGGGCGCCTCATCTCGCTGGGCGCGGTGGTGACCTTCCTCGGCGGCGGCCTGGCAGCCTATTTCATCATGGGGCTGAGCGCGCCGCTCTCTTTCCTGTTTGCTGCGCTCATCATCGTTACGGGGCCCACCGTGATCGCGCCCATCCTGCAAAACGTGCCGCTCAACCGCAAGGTGGCCACCATCCTGAAATGGGAAGGCATCCTGATCGACCCCATCGGCGCGCTGGTGGCCGTGCTGGTGTTCGACTTCATCGTCTCGGGCCATGGCGCCATGGCGTTCACCTCACACGCCCTGCTGGCCTTCGTGTACATCATGGTCACGGGTGCGGTGGTGGGAGGACTGGCGGCGCTGTTCCTGTTCCAGTTCATCAAGCGGCATTGGGTGCCGCACTACCTGACCAACGTGTTCACGCTGGCGGTGGTGCTGCTGGCGTTCGTGCTGTCCGAGTACTTCGCCCACGAGTCCGGCCTGCTGACGGTGGTCGTCATGGGTACGGTGCTGGCCAACCTGGACGTGCCGCAACTCAAGGAGATCCAGTTTTTCAAGGAGAGCATCAGCGTGTTGCTCATCTCGATGCTGTTCATCCTGCTGGCCGCCAACATCGACATGGATCAGTTGGAGCTGCTCAAAGACTGGCGATGCGTGGCGCTGTTCCTGTTCGTCATCCTGCTCTTGCGGCCGGCAGCCGTCTTTCTGAGCACGCGCGGCTCGGAGCTCAGCTTTCGCGAAAAGCTGTTCATCGCCTGGGTGGGCCCGCGCGGCATCGTGGCCGCCGGTATCGCCTCGCTCTTCGGCCTGAGCCTCACCAACGACGGCATCCCCGGCGCCGAATACCTTACGCCCCTGGTGTTCATGATCGTGCTGGGCACGGTGCTGCTCAACGCCACCACCGCCCGCCTGGTAGCCAACCTGCTGGGCGTGACGCAGCAGGCTTCCAACGGCATTCTCCTGGTAGGTGCCAACAAGGCGGCGCGCCTCATCGCCAAGTACCTGCAAGACAACGGCCGCCACGTGGTGCTGGTGGACAGCAACGAGAAAAACGTCGAGCGGGCACGCGAGATGGGACTCGAAGCCATCAAGGCCAACATCTTCACCGACGACCTCGAAGAGCAGTTCGAGCTGGTGGACGTGGGCTACCTGGTGGCCCTCACCAGCAACCCCGACGTCAACGAGTTCGCGGTGACGCGCTACAAGAAGGTCTTCGGCGAAAACGGCACCTTCCGCCTGCTGACCTCCGAAGAGCTGCGCAAGGACCCTTCCGAGCTGCCCGACACCGGCATCTTCTCCTACACCGACGACTACCTCAACTTCAACGAGGTGGCGCGCGACTACCCGCACATCCACGAGGTGCCCGTGCGCTCGGTCGAGGAGCTGCGCCAGCTCATCCGGCAGATGTCGCTCATCGACTTCCGGCTGCCGCTGTTCATCAAGTTTCCCGATGGCTTCATCGACATCATCCCGCGCGACCTGGATCAGCTACAGATCGAGGGCGACGGCTACTACCTGGTGTACATGGGCAAGCCGCTCGACACGGCACCCCGGCAGGAAGCCCGGCCGGAGCCGGCCACCGAGCATGAGTGAGATGGGGTCGATTCGAGCTGGCAGCAGCGTTGC
>CAYNYN010000144.1:6106-8542 GCA_964401445.1 uncultured Saprospiraceae bacterium
GCGTGACTTTTTTGCCGAAAGGCAAGGCCATCAGCCGCCCTCGCGGATGCGGCGCTCGATGGCCGTGGTCGAATAGCCGGGTACGAAGGGCAACACGCGCACCTCGCCCCCGCCGGCGCGCACCACGTCGGCCCCTACGATCTCATCGGGCTGGTAGTCGCCGCCCTTGACGAGCACGTCGGGCTGCAGCAGCCGGATCAGCTCGAGGGGCGTGTCCTGCTCGAAGACGACCACGGCATCGACGAACTGCAAGGCGGCGAGCAGGTGGGTGCGCGTGGCTTCGTCGTGGATGGGGCGGCCGGCACCCTTGAGGCGACGCACCGAGGCGGCGCTGTTGAGGCCCACGACCAGGCGGTCGCCCAGGTCGCGCGCCTGCGCCAGGTAGTGCACGTGGCCGTAGTGCAGAATGTCGAAGCAGCCGTTGGTGAACACCACGCGCTGCCCTGCGGCCTTCCAGCGTTCCACCAGCGCGCGCGCCGAAGGCCAGTCGCATATCTTCCGGCGTATTTGGTCGAGTGTATCGGGCATGTCGGTCTGTTTTGCGAAAGCGAAAAAAGGACAGGGCGTAAATTAGCGGTGTTTTGGTGAAGGAATGGCTGGACGACCATGCTTCGCCATTCACTGCGCAAAAAAGAAACAGCCCATGGCCCGCAGAATCCGGCTCACCGTGTTTGCCCGTCTCCTGCTCGTATTGCTGATCCTCGTGCCTGCCGCCTGGTTCGGCGCGGCCTGGCTCAACGAGGAAGACCCCATCGACAGCCTGCGCCGCTGGCTGGGCCAGGACGAGGCCGTCGTCATGGTCGAGCAGGACCAGCCCACGCCCCCTGCCGAAGAGGCCGTGCCGCAACCCGGCCCCGCCGCCCCGGCCATCGATGTCGATTCGCTGCAGCGCGCCAACGCCGCCCTGCAAAAGACCATCGAAGAGCTGCGCGACGAGCTGCGCTTCAAGAGCCGGCTGGTGGACGAGCTGCGCCACGAGGTGGACTCGCTCAAAAAGCGGATCTGGCAACTGGAAAACGAGTAGGCAAGGGCCCTTTTTTGCGAAAGCATAAGAAAAAGGCACTGAGGGCAATGAACGGATGTATTTCGTTCATCTCAAAATGCTCGTGCCATGAAAACCTCAGCCATCCACCTCCTCATTGCCTGCACGGCCATTCTGCTTGCCACCTCATGTACCAAAACGTCCGACGACCTCTGCATCCCGGGCATCGACCTCGAAGTATTCGACAGCGAGCTGCACGCGGACATGCCTTCCGAGCTGAAGGGCTATGCCTACCTGATCATGAAAAACGGACAGGTGCAGTACGTCCGCGCCGACGGACACGCCCGCAGTCCGCAGGACGGCCTGCAGCCCTGGGACGAACACCAGCAGATGCACGTGGCTTCGATCAGCAAGACGATCAGCACCGTGGCCACCCTGCGCCTGTTGCAGATGAAGGGCCTCAGCATCGATGAGCCCATCTACAAATACCTGCCTGGCGACTGGGCCATTGGCGACAACGTCCAGCACATCACCTTCCGGGAACTGATGCGCCACCAGGCAGCATTCCTCGACGTAGTCAATGAAGACCCCACGCTGTCCACCACCTACGACGGCTTGAAGGCGATGGTAGCCCATGGCGCCAGCATCTGGAAAAAACGGAAGTACTCCAACGTGCACCACGCACTGCTGCGCGTCATCCTGCCCGTGTTGTGGGACTATCCCCACAGCAGCACCTCCATCTACGACGAAGACTACACGGCCCGCCGCTACGAAGAGATCGTCCGCCAACTGGTGTTCGACCCCATTGGCATCCACGCCGCGCTGAAAGACGACGACCCCGAGGGGGGCGTGCTGGCCTACAGCTCGGCCACCGACCCCGAGGGCACCTTCGAGACGTTCGACTATACGAAGACGGCAGGCGGCTATGGCTGGGTGCTCTCGGCCCACGACCTGGCCAAATTCTGGGCCTACCTGTGGCATTCCGACGAGCTGCTGGACGAGACCCAACGCAGCCTGATGCGGCAACACCACCTGGGCCTGTGGAACTCGGGCGAGACCGTCACGGGCAACTATTACTGCAAGCTGGGCGGCTGGTACCGCACAGAAAACGGACAGGAACACTGGCTGCGCAGCGCCGCCGTGGAATTCTCCGACGGCACGGCCGTGGTGCTCTTCGCCAACTCGCCTTCCGCCAAAGGCCTGCGCGACCTCATCGTCGAGGCCTATGAAAAAGCTTACGGCTGTTTTTGAGGGTTAGGCTCGCGTAACGGGGCTACGTTTTTTATTTCACAGAGCTCCACAGAGCAGGCACTGAGGGCACAGAGGGTGGTACGCGTTCGCGGGGCCGCGCTCACTCCACCACCACCCACGACACCACGCCGCGCGCTGCGTCGGACTGTACCTCCACGCGGTAGGCACCCTGCGGCAGGCGCGGCAGACGCACCCGCTCGCCC
>CAYNYN010000145.1:0-5164 GCA_964401445.1 uncultured Saprospiraceae bacterium
GGGTCGCTGATGGCCGCGCCCGACCAGGTGAGCGTGCCATTGTTGCTGCCGCCGCTGACCTGGGCGGTCATCAGGAAGGGCATGGCCGCACTGTCGAGGCAGATGGGCGGTACGGGATCGATGGTCACGGTCACGGGCTGGCAGGCCGAAGCGATGCACAGCAGGGTGTCGGCAGGCGGGGTGCACAGGCTGTCGCCCAGGGCGGTGACGGCGATCTCGACCGTATCGCCGGGTGACAGACCGCTGAACCAGATGGCCGTGTCGGCCACGGGCAGGCCGGCGGGGCCTTGCAGGATGTCCACCTGATAGCCGGTGGCGCCCGGCACCGCCTGCCATGAGAACTGGATTTCCTGAGTGGTAGCCGCACACGTGACTTGCAGGGGGGGCAGGGGCGCCCGCACGCGAACCGTGTCGGTGGCTGGCGCCGACGAACATCCCGCGTCCGTCACCGTCAGCCGGATGACGTGCAGGCCGCTGTCGGGCCAGGCGACGAGATGCGGGCCGGCGGTGCTGTCGCCCGGCATGGCCGTGCCGCCGTCGAAGTCCCACGCGAAGGTGGCATTTGCGGAAGCGGCGCCGGTGAAGGTCACCCACACCGCCGAGTCGGCACAGACGAGACTGTCCATCGCGAAGGCGGCTACCGGCGTGGGCAGGATGGTGATCGTGGTCTGCTCGGTGTACAGGCAGTTGGCATCCTGGTAGTGGAAGGTGATGAGGTGATCGCCCGGGCCGGCCACGGCAGGATCGAAGGTGCCGGCCAGGCTGTCTACGATGCCGGGACCGCTCCACCATGCCGCGCCGCTGCCATAGCCGCTGGCGCTGAGGTCGAAGGGCATGGCGTCGGCGGCGCAGAGGGGTGCCACGGGGTCGATGGTAATGGTGAGCGGCGGGCAATCCAGTGCGCTGCAGGTTGCCGTGGTGGTGGTGCTCGCGCAGGTGTTGCCGCTGGTGGCCGTCAGCTCGATGGTGACCATCTCGCCGGGGGCCAGGCCCGTCACGGTGAAGGTCGTGCCACTCAGCGTGCCCGTCTGGCCCGTGAGCACGTTGACGCCGTAGCTGGCAGCGCCCGGCACAGGCGACCACGTGAACGCGACCGAGCTCGATGTGGCGGCCCCGCACTGAACCACCGGCTCGGGCAAGGGGGCATCCACCTGCACCGTATCGCTCCAGACCGACGACACGCAGCCGTGCTCCTCGACGACGAGCGTGATGACGTGCAGGCCCGCATCGGCCCAGAAGACCTGGTGGGGCCCGGGGCCCGTGCCGGGGATGGCCATGCCGCCGTCGAAGTTCCAGATGTAGGTGGCGTTTGCGGAAGCGGAGCCGGTGTACTGAACAGTGGTACTGTCGGTCAGGCAGATGGGCGAGGCGGCAAAGAAGGTGGCCGTGGGCACGGGCCACACCGTGATGGTGACCGGCACTTCGGTCATGCACTGCCCCGCCACGGCCAGCAGGTAGAAGGTGGTGGTGCTGTCGAGGGTGACGAGCGTCCCGGCCAGCAGGTTGCTGCTGTCGGCCGGCGTGGCCGAGTGCCAGGTGTAGGTGGCACCCGTGGCGTTGGCATCGACGATGGTGAGCGTGTCGAGGTCGATGCTCTGGCCGGCGCACAGCTCGGGCAGCCAGGGCAGCGAGGGGTCGGGCGTGGAGGCGCCACCCATCACCTGCACGAAGGCCGTATCGGTGCAGGGCGGGCTGACCGAGTCGTTCTCGACGACGAGCGTCCAGGTGCCGGCGGTGGTGGCCTGCACCACGCTGTCGGTGCTCGTGAAGCCGGCCGGGCCGTACCACGTGAGCGCCGTGTAGCCCGACGAGCCGGAGCCGTCGAGTGGCACGCCGCTGCCGTCGCACGGCAGGTCCACCGTGTCGGCGGCGACCACGGCCTGCGGATCCACTTCCGTAAACGTGATGAAAACGATACTGTCGCAGCCCTGCCAGTTGGTGAGCGTCACCTGCTGCGTATCTGGCGGACAGTACGTCTGGCCATTGAAGTCGATGCAGTCGCCGGCGCAGACGGTCACGGGGTATTCGGACACCGAAGGCGGAATGGGCACGATGACGACGACGACCTGGCTGTCGCAGCCCAGCCAGGAGGCGCCCGGCAGGTCGACCGTCTGCGACCAGCACACCTCCTGGTTGCCCACCATGATGCACTCGTTGAGGCAGAGCGTGGTGTCGATGAAGCCGGGGGCGGGCGGCGGCCCGATGGTGGCGTTGAAAAAGTCGGTGCTCAGGTCGCCGCAGAAAGGCGGATTGGGCGAGGCGAGCTGGGTCTGCAGTACGGCCAGGGGCGTGCCCACCAGCGTCACGGGGTTGAAGCCCTGCTGGGTGCTGTACGAGAGGCCGTACACCTGATAGTTGCCCGGCGGCAGGGTCGAAAGGCTGGGGCTGGACAACACGTACAGGATGAGCCCGGTGCCGGCCTGCACCACCAGGTAGCTGTAGCCGTAGAAGGCGGGGTCGGGCGGGCTGCCGCCGCCATAGCCCGGCGGCGCCGACACGTTGAGGTCGGGGTCGCCCAGGCAGCCCGTGACGTCGGGGGCATTGAGCGTGCCGCCGTCGGCATCGCAGCAGAAGGCGTCGTTGCAGGCGAACTGCAGCTCCCAATCGACGAGGAAGCCGACGTCCTGATCGCAGATGTCGTTGATGGTGAGGATCCAGGTGCCTTCGACGGGGTCACCCGGCACGTTGAAGTCGTTCAGATCGCAGTTGGGTGCCTGCGGTGCATTGGTCACGGGGTCGGTCACGCCACCGCAGGGCACGGTCCAGTTGCCGGTGAGGCAACAGGTACCCAGCGAGCAGGGGCCCGAATTGCAGACGTATTCGGTGTTGTTGGTCAGCGGGTTGCCAGTGCCGGTGGTGATGCAGATCTCGATGTTGTCGGCATCGGTGCCGCAACCGCCGAAGTTGTTGTCGGCGTCGGCCATGACGAGATAGGTCACCCCACCGGGCGAGGTGAGCGACACGTTCAGGTCGCCCACCCAGGTGTGCTGTATGGTGAAGCAGACCGCCGTCAGCGGGCACGAGGCCAGGTCGTTGTCTGCGGGCGAGCCGTTGAACTGCACGTCGAGGAAGCCCTGGAAGGTGCCGTTGTCCTGAATGGGTACCGGACAGTTGGTACACACACAGGGCTGGGCTGCCAGCCGGCCGGGACTGCCCATCGAAAAGAAAAAACCGAGAAAGGCGACGAAGCAAACGGCCCTCGGTGAAGCGATCGGCCGCCAAAGTGCGAGAGCGATATCCTTTCGGAAAAATCGGATTGCGCGAAATCCCATGTGCAGTTCTTTGCTGCAATTTCTCAAAAATTTTTCCAGCCACCAGTCTTAACGGATAGCAAGCGCTATTTTGCTATTCGGATTACATTTTCGAAAATCGAACTTGCACATGTCGCGCATTTGCCGAAAGGCGCCATGCAAGGGGGTGGTGGCTTTCCTTTTTCCGGGCAGCGCCGTAATTTCCCTTCTGATTGATTGCCTGACAGTTGCCCACCCCAACACGCCGAACGCCCTTTGCCCACCCCGGCGCGCAACCATCCTCGTTCATCCATAAACCCGCCTCGCCATGAAAATGCATCGCACCCCTCGCCCGATGGCAGCCTGGATGCTTACTGTGGCGCTGCTGTGTACCCTTCTCCATCCTCTGAGTGCCCAGGAACAGGAAGACGGCTGCCCCATTCCCGTCGTGGAAATCCGCAATCAGCTCAACGGCAAACCCTACCGGCCTCCGGGCTTCCTGGGCTTCGAGCAGGGCAATGCCGGCGAGGAATTCGTCACGGCAGTGCACGACATGGCGCTCAACAAGATCGTCGAGGCCAACCGACACAACGTGCGCTTCAAGGAAAACATCACCTCCAACCCGCTCGATGCCGACTTCATCCTCACCCTCGACGGCTCGGCCACGGCCGACTCAACGACTCAGGGCGTGTGGCACGGCACCTCCTCGGCCACGCTCGTCGATCGCGTGGGGCGCGTCGTGGTGCCGACGCGCACCATACACTACACCACGAACGAGCCCCTCGAGCGCGTGGCCGAACAGCTCGTACCGGCCTTCCGCAAGCTGTTGCGCACCATCCGGCGCCATCAGGTAGAGGTGCGCCAACAGACCAATAGCGCCATCTACGCCGAGCTGGAGTTCGACCCGGCCGAGGCCGTGATCGCCCAGGGCGAGTCGATCGAGCTGGTGCTGACGCTCCACGACTGCGGCCCCGACGAGCAGGTGCCCCTGCCCGACCGCGAGGTCGAGCTGGATCTGTCGGGCGTGGGGGACATCGACCGCACGCGCGTGCGCACCGATGCAGACGGCAAGGCCCGCGTCCGGTTCCAATCCGACCAGGACGGCCTGGCCGAGGTGACCGCCTGGTGGGTGTACGACAACACCGAGGGCCGCCGCCTCTCGGCAGGCAATGTGGCCACCATCCGCGTGGAGGCCCTGCCCGAGCTCAAGATCAGCATCGCACCCACCCAGAAAGAAGGCCGAAAGTACTTCATGGGCATTGTGGAGGCCCTGGCCGAAGACCACATCATCGAGTACCTGCAGGTCGATGGCGGCCCCCTGCGCAAAAGCGATTGGCCGCCGCCCGAATGCGAAAACGCCAGGCGCTGGCAAGCCGGCGGCACGCGCATCGAATCGGGCACGACGAAGGTCTTCGAAAAGAAGGCAAAGGTGGGGCCGCAGCAAAGCCGCATCCGCATCGAGGTGCAGCAGCCCGAGTTTTACGCCGCTACGGTCCATGCCCTGGTCTATGCCCATGCCGAGCCCGAACAGGGCTGGGAAGAAGAAGACGGCAGCAACACCTACTCCCATGCCGTCTTCGACCTGTTGGTGGACGTGGAGAACCCTTCGGAAACCGACTACGACCTGTGGGTGCGCTGGCCACAACTGAGCTATGCCTGCGAAGGCGCCGTGGAATACCAAATAGAGATCTTCGGCAAAGGGATGGGCTGCCGCCAGGGCCCCATCCGCCCCCTCACTTCGCTGGCCAGCCTGCGGTACGCCTACTACGATTCCGAAGCAACTGACCTGCCCTCGCCCGGTACACGCCGATCGACGCGCTTCCGCGTACGGGGCGAACAACAGGCCCAGTTCGAGTTCCGCGTCAACATGCGCACCGAGGCTTACGGCGGCATCATGGAACCACCCTATTCCGGCACCTGCCCCCTCGAGTTGA
>CAYNYN010000145.1:5264-6539 GCA_964401445.1 uncultured Saprospiraceae bacterium
CCTGGATGTGGAATTCTGCCCCGCAACCCCCATTTTCGCACCTGATCAAAAGCTGCCTGCACATGTCCGATATCCGATCCACTTCGTTCTGGACCGATTTGCTGAAAAAAATCCTGCGCATCATTCTGAAGAACGCCGGGCTGGGCGGCCGTCGCCGCACCAACCACCAGCACGTGGTGCCCCACCCCGACGGCGGCTGGGCCGTGAAGGGCGAAGGCAACGAGCGCTACACCGCCGTCTTCCGGTACCAGGACGAAGCCATCGAGCGGGCGCGACAGATCGCCATCAACTACGGCGCCGACGTCATCATCCACCGGCGCGATGGCAGCATCAGAGAGCGGATGAGCTACCGGTGAGTCCGGACCCGTCAGTCCCTGGCCATGTCGAGGCTGAAGGCATGGGCCAGCCGCAGCCCCTTGAAGTCGAACACGTACTCGCCGGGGGCGCGCTCGACCAGGTGCGGAAAGCAGTTCCATGGCGAGTAGTCGTATTCCCTGAAGCGCTGCAGCCGCAGCCCCTGATCGATCAGCGGCTGGATGACCTCGTCGAGCGAGTGGCACCAGAAGTACTCTTTGTGCCGGATGGGCGCATCGGGGTCGGCATAGGTGCCTTCGTGTTCTTCTTCCCATGCCGTGCCGCGGTTGAAGTAGTCGAAGGCCACCTCCCTGCGCTCCCAGTCGAACAGGTACAGCACCGGGTGAAACTCGGCCATGAAGAAGCGCCCGCCCGGCCGCACGTAGCGGCCCACCACCTCGGCCCAGCGCCCCAGGTCGGGCAGCCAGCCCAGCACGCCCCACGAGGTGTACACCAGGTCGAACGCCTCGTCGAGCAGCGCGGGCAGGTCGTACACGTTGCATTCGATGAAGCGGGCGGCGAGGCCCAGCTCGTCGGCCAGGCGACGCGCCGCCTCGATGGCCTTGCCGCTGAAGTCGACGCCCGTCACCTCGGCACCCATGCGCGCCAGCGAGAGCGTGTCCTGACCGAAATGGCACTGCAGGTGCAACACCTTTTTGCCACGCACCTCACCCAGCCCCTCAAGGTCGATGCGGGGCAGCGAGCAGCGCCCCTTGCGGAAGCCGTCCAGGTCATAGAATTCGGAACGCAGATGGATGTCCGTCTTGAGGTCCCACAGCGATCGGTTGGTGCGGAATTCCCTTTCGTGCATGGATGGTCGTTTGGCGCAAGCTCGCGAAAAAATGACAATTTGGCCGCGACCGCCCTTTCGGGCAAAACTTTTGCACTGTGCCGGTGGTTCCCAGCTTGCCGTTCGGCAGA
>CAYNYN010000145.1:6639-8536 GCA_964401445.1 uncultured Saprospiraceae bacterium
AAAATCACCACATCATGGCAGACCAACCCAAAGGCAACCAGCTCAACATCGAATTGCCCGAAGACGTGGCCGAAGGCGTATACAGCAACCTGGCCATCATCTCGCACTCGCCCCAGGAGTTCGTCATCGACTTCATCCGCACCATGCCCAACGTACCCAAGGCCAAGGTCAAGGCGCGCGTCATTCTGACCCCCGAGCACGCCAAGCGCTTCCTCAAGGCCCTTCAGGACAACATCGCCAAGTACGAGGCCCAGTTCGGCCCCATCAAGTCCACCGACCAGCCGCCCTTCCCCAACCTCGACTTCACGCCCAAGGCGGAGGCCTGAGGTTCGGCCTGTCGGGTAGTGTACACACGCCCGCCTTCCATTTGGCGAAAGCCTCGCCATGCCTGTACCTTGTAGGCGTGGCGGGGCTTTTTTTCTTGCCTTTCGGCAAATGCCGCCCAACCCTTTGGTCGCCACGCGCATCCGTATCTTGAACCCTAAACCGACCACCCATGCAGAGACGCCTGATCATGGCCGCCCTCGCCATCGTTGCCCTCGTCGCAGCATGGTACCTCCTCTCGCCGACCGAGGGCACCACCTACGACGCACCCGTATCCGCCACCGTCCAGCGCGGTCCTTTCAAGATCTACGTCACGGCCACCGGCGAGCTCAAAGCCAAACACTCCGTCAAGATCACCGGCCCGAAGGGCATGCGCACGGCGCGCATCTATCAGACCAACATCACCGACATGGTGCCGGAGGGCACCATCGTCAAGAAGGGCGACTACGTGGCCACGCTCGACCGCTCCGAGCTGGACCAGCGCATCAAGGACGCCCAGACAGAAATCGAAAAGATCGAGACCCAGCTGCAGCAGGCCGTCATCGACACGGCCATCGAGCTGCGCGGCCTGCGCGACGAGATCATCAACATGCGCTTCGCCATGGAGGAGAAAAAGCTGCAGGTGGAGCAGAGCCGCTACGAGCCGGCCATGGTCATCCGCCAGGCCGAGATGGAGCTGGAAAAAGCCAGGCGCGACTACCAGCAGTTGCTCGAGCGCTATCGGCTCACCCAGGAAAAATCGCGCGCCAAGGTGGGCGAGATCCTGGCCTCGCTGACACAGCAGCAGCGCCGCCTGCAGCAGCTGCTCGACGTGGCCGACGAGTTCATCGTGCGTGCCCCGGCCGACGGCATGGTCATCTACGCGCAGTCGTGGAACGGCAAGATCGGGCCGGGCTCGCAGATCAGCGCCTGGGACCCCGTCGTGGCCGAGCTGCCCGACCTGTCGGAGATGCTGTCGCGCACCTGGGTCAACGAGGTGGACATCAGCAAGGTGCAGATCGGACAGGACGCCACGGTGCGCGTCGATGCCTTCCCCGGCCGCCAGTACGTGGGGCGCGTGGTGTCGGTGGCCAACATCGGCGAGGAGCTCAAGGGCTACGACGCCAAGGTGTTCGAGGTGAACATCGAGCTGCTGGAGACCGACAGCCTGCTGCGGCCCGCCATGAGCACCAGCAACGAGATCCTGACGTGGCAGTACGACTCGGTGCTGTACGTGCCGCTCGAGGCGGTGTTTCGCGACAGCGTGCCCTTCGTCTATCTGCACACGCCCTCGGGCCTCGTCAAGCAGGAAGTGATCACGGGCGAGGCCAACGACCGCGCCATCATCGTCGAATACGGGCTCGAGGAGGGACAAGAAGTGCAGCTCACCGTGCCGCCGCGCGCCGAAACGCTGCCCTTCCGGCCGCTGCCTGCCGAGGTGCGGGCCGAGATTTTGCGCAAGCAGGAAGAAGCGCGCAAGCGCCGACAGGCCATCATCGAGGAAAAACGCAAGGCCACGCCGGCCTACCAGCCCGAGCAGGAAAGCAGCTCGGGGAGCGTGATTATCATGTACTGAGGAGCTGATGGTTGAGAC
>CAYNYN010000146.1:0-1638 GCA_964401445.1 uncultured Saprospiraceae bacterium
CAACCAAACCAACTGCCGCAATCAAGCCATGGCCATGAATCGAACGTGGTTCTTTCTGCTTTTGCTCGCCCTCTGCGGGTGCCAACGCAATCAATCCGCCACCTCCATGAACGCCAAGCCCTTCGACTGGCAGGGCCACCGCGGCGCGCGCGGCCTGCTGCCCGAAAACACCATTCCTGCTTTCCTCCGCGCGCTGGAGCTGGGCATGCCCACCCTCGAGCTCGACCTCGTCGTCAGTGCCGACAGCCAGCTGGTGGTGTCGCACGAGCCCTGGCTTTCGCCAAAAATTTGCCGCAAGGCCGACGGCACCCCGCTCACGGAAGCCCACGAAGACTGGAACATCTTCCGGATGCCGGCGGCGGCCCTCGACAGTTTCGACTGCGGCAGTATGGGGCATCCCGACTTCCCGCAACAGCAGCCCATGGCCGTGCACAAGCCTCTGCTCGATTCGGTGGTCGCAGCGGTGCGCCGGTGGTGTGCCGCCCACGAGCGGCCGCTGCCCTGGTTCAACATCGAGCTGAAGACGCGCCCGGAATGGGATGACCGCTTCACGCCCAGCCCCGAAACCTTCGTTCGCCTCGCACTCGACGCCGTGGAACGCCTCGGCCTCGAAGGCCACTGCAACATCCAGTCGTTCGACATGCGCGTGCTGCGGTTGCTGCGCCAGCAGGCGCCCGAGCTGCCCCTGGCGCTGCTGATCGACACCAGCGGCACCGTGTACCAACACGTGGAAGCGCTGGGCTTCACGCCCGAGATTTACAGCCCGTATTATCGGCTCGTCACCGCCCAAACCGTCCGCGCCTGTCGCGAGCTGGGCATGCGCCTCATCCCCTGGACCATCAACGAGCCCGAAGACATGTGCGCCCTCATCCACCTGGGCGTGGATGGCATCATCACCGACTACCCCGATCGCGCCACGGCACTGCAGTGCGACTGAGGGACGGCGCAAATCCCCCTTTTGCGCAAGCGGCAATCATTGGCCGCTGGCCGAAAGGCTTCCCGGCTCCTGCCAGTTCAGGCTGAGCTCGCGAAAGGCCCGGATCACCTCGCCAAAGCCTTTCTCCGACAGGTGGAAGCGGGTCCCATTGTCTCCGATTCTCCAGTAAAAACTCGTGCGCTCGCCTTCGATGTTGTCGGCGTTATACTCCCCGCCGAGGGTGATACCTGCTGCCTCGCACGACACGACGAAGAAGCGCGGGTCATTCCTGCGATCGGCTTCCACCACATAACTGTACACGTTGTTTGCGCAAGCAAACACCTCTTCGAAAGCGGGCCTCGTCAGCACCACCTCCCCCCGACGCTGTAAAACGAGGTACTGGGTGGTGTTTTGCCAGGCAGGCTGCAGGTCGAAAAGGACCCTTCCCCACGTTTCGCCCAAATTCTGCCGGCCGCCCGCGCCCACTCCGACTCGGATGAACATCGAGGTGTCGCTGCCATCCAGATCGTACTGGCGGATCAGATCCATTTGAACCTGAGCCCTCTCTTCGGAAAAAAGCGTGGTGAAATTGGCGCGGCGAATGTCCACTATTTCCATGACCGTTTGCGCATGGCCCGCGACGGACAGGACCGAAAGGAACAGGAAGCACCATATTGCAGCTTTCATGGCTATGTGGGTTTGAGTGAGGTGAGTTTGCTGAC
>CAYNYN010000146.1:1738-4029 GCA_964401445.1 uncultured Saprospiraceae bacterium
TCTCACCTGGTGCGTTGCTTTCGGGCCACCCACGCCATCGCCAGCTTGATCTTGTCGTAATCTATCTCCCCGCCAAGCGCCTCGTGGATCTCCCTGATGCGCCAGGGCGGCTCGATGGTGCGCAGCACTTCGAGCACGCGCTGCATCTCGCTGCGCGACACGAAGCGGCGCAGGTCCACCTTGCGCCCCTCCTCGTAGAGCTTCGCCAGATGGGTGACGATGGTGCTCGTTGCCAGATTGCGCGCCCGGGCCATTTCCTCGATGGTGAGGCCCTGGTTGTAGAGCTCCCAGGTGCGTTCGAGGGTGTCGGGCTTTTGCGTGGCGGGGATGCGCACGGCCGTCTGGCCGCCGCGGCGCACCTGCAGGGCAATGCCTTTCTCCTTGGCCCACAGGTGGATGGCATCGAGGAAAATGCGTCCGTACTCGGCCAGTTTTTTCTCGCCCACGCCGCTCACCTGCGCCATGTCGGCCAGCGTGGCCGGACGCGTACGGGCCATGTCGCGCAGCGTGGCGTCCGAGAACACGAGGTAGGGCGCGATGCCGCGGGCACGTGCCTGTTCGAGGCGCAACTGGCGCAGCCGCTCGAACAGTTCGGCCGATTCGTGGTCGAGATCGGCGGCGGTGGTGCGGTGCTTTTTGGCGGCCTGCTCGCGCTCCTTGAGGGTGGCGGGCTGCACCAGCTCCACCTTCCGCCGGCCCTTGAGCACGTCCCATGCCGCCTCGGTGAGGCAGACGCGGTTGTGGTCGTCGTAAGCGATCTCCACCAGGCCGAGCTGAAGCATCTGCTCGAGGTAGTGACGCCAGTCGTAGAACGACAGGTCGCGCCCCGCCCCAAAGGTCCTGATCTGGTCATAGCCGCGCTTCCGCAAATAGCTCTTGCCGGCGCCGCGCAGCACGTCGATCAGCGTGGTCATGTCCACCTGCTCCCTGAGGCGCGCCACGGCCGAAAGGGCTTTCTGCGCCAGCACCGTGCCGTCGAAATAGCGGGGCGGATTGAGGCACACATCGCAGTTGCCGCAGTTGTCGGTGCGCTGTTCGCCAAAGTAGTTGAGCAGGATTTTGCGGCGACAGATGGCCGAGGTGGCATACTGCACCATGCGCTCCAGCTTGGCCAGCCGGATGTCGCGGATCTCGGGTGCCGAGTCGGCGAGGATGTCCTTCCACACCGTCACGTCGCGATAGCTGAAGAAAAGCAGGGTGTCTGCCGGCGCACCGTCGCGGCCGGCGCGCCCGATTTCCTGGTAGTAGCTCTCGATGTTCTGAGGCATGTTGTAGTGGACGACCCAACGCACGTTCGACTTGTCGATGCCCATGCCGAAGGCGACGGTGGCCACCACCACGTCGAGCTCGTCGCGGATGAAGGCATCCTGCACGCGGCTGCGCTCCTCGGTGGTGCGGCCCGCATGATAGTAGTCCACCCGCAAGCCCGTGAGGGCGAGGGTGGCAGCCAGCTCCTCGGTGGCCTTGCGGCTCTGGCAGTAGATGATGCCCGACTCGCCGCGCCGCTCGCGGATGAAGCGCAGGATCTGCTCGCGCCGCTTCTGGCCGGGGCGCACCTCGAGCGACAGGTTGGGCCGGTCGAAGGAAGCCACGAACACCTCGGGCTGCTGCAGGCCGAGCTGCCGCACGATGTCGCGCCGCGTGATCTTGTCGGCGGTAGCCGTGAGTGCCATGACCGGCACCTCGGGGAACTGCTTTTTCAAAAAGCGCAACTGACCGTATTCGGGCCGGAAGTCGTGGCCCCAGGCCGAGATGCAATGGGCCTCGTCGATGGCGAAAAGCGAAATGGGTGCCGACTTCAGCATCGGCAAAAACTCCTGCGAGACCAGGCGCTCGGGGCTGACGTACAGCAGGCGCAGCCGCCCCTGGAAGAGGTCTTCCTCCACCTGGCGTTGCTCGTTTGCCGAAAGGCTGCTGTTGAGGAAGGCCGCCGGGATGCCATTGGCGCGCAGGGCCTCCACCTGATCGCGCATCAGGGAAATGAGGGGTGAGACGACGAGCACCGTGCCGTCCATGGTCAGGGCTGGCACCTGGTAGCAGATGGACTTGCCGCCACCCGTAGGCATCAGCACCACCACGTCGCGCCGGTCATACACCGCCTGGATGATTTCGGCCTGCATGGGCCGAAAATGCTTGTAGCCGAAAAATTTGTCGAGTGCCTTTCGTGCCTGTTCGAGGGTCATAGTGCGCGTTCAGCGGCGATGATGAGCAATGGAAGGAGACGACCGGCCGCGCCGCAACGACCGAGTCTCACGCAAAAATGTCAAAAATCGCCGGGAGATGCTCGATAT
>CAYNYN010000146.1:4129-8517 GCA_964401445.1 uncultured Saprospiraceae bacterium
CAAGGAGTGCGCGCAGCGGCCCTGTGTCGTCGAGGGATAGATGACCAAAATCATTGTCAACCAGGCATGGCGGTGGCGACATTAGTCGGTGGTATTTCTTCCTCGGTAATTGGGGTTCGGGGCGTTTGCGTAATTTCGCTGCTCGAAGCCCCGCATTCGAAAACCAAAAAACAAACATGCCATGATCGTATTGAAAATTCTGTTGATTGCCATTGCCGTGATAGCTGCCTTGCTGGTGATCGCCTATTTCGTGCAGCCGGCATTGCTCACCTTCCCGTACACGTGGTTCGTTTCGCTGTTCGTGAAAAACCCGCCCTTCGTGGACGTGTACGAGTACTTCCCCAACGCCAAAAAGCTCGAGGAGCACTTCGAAGACATCCGCGCCGAGCTGGAAGAGGTGCTGAAGGAGGAAGACAAGGTGCCCAAGTTCCACGAGGTGGATGGCATCCAGCGCTTCATCTCGGCACGTGACGAGGTGCCCTGGCGCACCTTCATCATCAAGGCCTATGGCAAGTGGATCGAGTCCAATGCCGAACGCGTGCCCAAGACGGCTGCGCTGCTGCGCGAGATGCCCGAGGTGACCACGGCCATGTTCTCCATCCTCGAGGGGGGCAAGCACATCCCGCCCCACATGGGCTTCTACCGCGGCGTGTGGCGCTACCACCTCGCCCTCATCGTACCCGACGACGCCCCCTGCTACATCATCGTCGGTGGTCAGAAATACCAGTGGAAGGAGGGCGAGAGTGTGCTGTTCGACGACACCTACATGCACGAGGTGTGGAACAAGAGCCAGAAGAAGCGCGTCGTGCTCTTCTGCGACGTGTTCCGCGAAAAGTCGCTGCCGGCATGGCTGCGCCCGCTCAACCGCTGGCTCT
This sequence comes from uncultured Saprospiraceae bacterium, assembly GCA_964401445.1. GTDB lineage: Bacteria > Bacteroidota > Bacteroidia > Chitinophagales > Saprospiraceae > WFYJ01. Next base: position 5,005 of record CAYNYN010000146.1, read on the forward strand.
ACAACCTGCTGGCCAACAGCAAACGCCTGCAGCGCGCCGCCAAGCGCGCCGAAGTACCCAAGGACGTAGAACCCCGGAAGCCAGAGGAAAAGGCCGTCGAGGCCTGATGGCCCGACACGACGGCTCAGGTCGCCAATGGCCTGAGCCGTTGCATTAACCAATTAAAACAAGTTGCTTATGCCAAACGCAAAAATCGCAGGTCTGGGGTTTTACGTGCCCGAAAAGGTGGTGACCAACCACGACCTGGAAAAGGTAATGGACACCTCTGACGAGTGGATCCAGGAACGGACCGGCATCAAGGAACGCCGCTACGCGAAGAAGTTCGAAGAAACGCCGACCACCATGGCTGCCCGCGCCGCAGAAATCGCCATCGAACGGGCAGGCATCACCAAGGAAGACATCGACTTCATCATCTTCGCCACCCTCAGCCCCGACTACTACTTCCCCGGCTGCGGCGTACTGCTGCAGCGCGAGCTGGGCATCACCCACACCGAGATCGGCGCCCTCGACATCCGCAACCAGTGCTCGGGCTTCATCTACGGCCTGTCGGTAGCCGACCAGTTCGTGCGCACGGGCATGTACAAGAACGTGCTGCTGGTGGGCGCCGAGATGCACAGCATGGGCCTCGACTTCAGCACGCGTGGCCGGGCCGTGACCGTCATCTTTGGCGACGGGGCCGGCGCCGCCGTCATCCAGCCCACCGAAGAGGAAGGCAAGGGCATCCTGACGACCAAGCTGCACAGCAATGGCACCTGGGCCGAAAAGCTGGCCATGATCAACCCCGGATCGCATGGCGGATACCACTACCGCAAAATGGGCGAAGAGGTGGATCTGGGCTATCCCGACGTGGAGTATGGCGAGGCCTTCGTCACGCAGAAGATGTTCGACGACGGGCTGTTCTACCCGCAGATGGAGGGCCAGTTCGTCTTCAAGCTGGCCGTGCAGAAGTTTCCCGAAGTGATCAGGGAAGCGCTCGACGAGGTGGGCCTGACGCAGCAGGACATCGACCTGTTCGTGCCGCACCAGGCCAACCTGCGCATCAGCCAGTTCGTGCAGAAAAAGCTGGGCCTGCGCGACGACCAGGTGTGGAACAACATCCAGCGCTACGGCAACACCACCGCCGCTTCCATCCCCATCGCGCTGACCGAAGCATGGGAAGCGGGCAAGGTGAAAGAGGGCGACCTGGTCTGCCTGGCTGCCTTCGGCAGCGGCTTCACCTGGGGCTCGGCCCTGATCCGCTGGTAAGCCAAGCCGCACCAACGCGCTGTATTTGTTGAAAAACGAAAGCCGGCATCCCCTGATCGGGATGCCGGCTCTGTTTTTTGGCGTAAGCCGCTCACTCAGAACGACCACTTCAGCGCGAGGGCCAGCCGCCGATACCAGATGCGGTCCACCGAATTTTCCCACCACCAGTCGATGTGCCCTTCGCTGTACTGCCACATGGCCCCGGCCTCGATCTGCAGGCCTTTGTACCAGCGCTGGGCGAAGCGCAGACCGACCACCGGCTGCAGGAACACGCCACCCAGATAGGTATAGCCGTTGTTGCCGTCGAAGTATTCGGCTATGGGCAGCCCGTAGCCGGCGCGCATCTGGGTATATACGGCCGCCTTTTTGCCGGCAGGCCACTGCCATCCTGCTTCCGCAAAAACGGGAAGGAACACATTGTCCAACAGGTTGAGCTGCGCGCCTCCGCCCAGTTGCAGCCCACTCCGGAACTGGTACGTGCGCGCCAACGAAAGGCCCAGCCCCATCGTGGCTTCACCGCCCACTCCGTTGGCCGCGGCGGTGGTGCCGGGAAGCAGGTGCAGGCCGACGCTCCACATGGGCCCCTGCACGAGCAGGCGTTTGCCGGAAGGCAGGAGGCGCCAGCGTGCCTCATCGACCTCCATGCGCCGGATGCGCTCGGAAGGAATGGCTACCTCGATGCCCTCGGGCAACACGAGCACTACCCTGCCCTCTTCGGCCCGATCGGCCAGCGTGCCCGAAAGGACGGTGCCGCCGTCGAGCTGCACGCGCCACAGCTGTACGTACTCCTGATCCTGGGCAAGGGCCATATTCCCGGCAAGGAACCACACGCAGGTCAGGATCCAGAAGGGCTTCATGTTGATCGGTTTTTTCATTTTTTGAAACGATGGACCAAGGAGCCGGGTTGCAAATCAGTTGGCTGAAATGTGGCTCAGCAATACCAGATGCTCCGGGTCTTCGTAGTCGAACTGATAGAAGCCGTCCTGCCCGATCAGCAGCAGGATCTTGCGATCGCCCGGCAGGGCAATGACGTCGTAGGCGTCGATGTCCTTCACGTGGTCGCGCTGTTCTTTGTCGAGTCGCAGCGGGTCAGTCACGTCGAACACCTTCAGGCCATAGCTGCCTTCGCAGAGGAACAGCAGGTCGTCCTTCAGGGCCAGGCCGTGCGGGTTGTCCATGGGAAATGATTTCACCAGCGTGGGGTTATACAGGTCGGTGATATCGATGAGGTCGAGCTGGTTGGTGAAGCCTTCGCAGAAGGAGCCATTGCGCAGGGTGACGTAGGCATAATCGCCATAGACGAACACCGGATCACACGCCCGCGTATGCGCCAGACTCGACATGTACTGGGGCTGGAGCGGGTCGCTCACGTCGTAGATGAACATGCCATCGCTCGAGCCGATGAACACCTTGTCGTTGCCGTAGGGGAAGATGGTTTCGATGCCCCAGCCGATATCGGCCGTGCCCTCCATTTCCGGCTGTGCCGGCTGTGCCAGGTCGAACACGCGCAGGCTCGTCTGATCGACGATGAACAGCTTGTCGGACAGGATGGTGAAGCGGGCAAAGCTGCCGCCGACACCCGTCCCTCCGCCGTTGCCAATGGACGAATTGACCAATGCGTCCTCGAACTGGGCACTCGCCGGCCCGCTGGCCAGCCAAAAGACCCCGCCGGTACTGCGCAGCGTCTGGAAGGTGTTGCAATCCATCACCTCGGTCACCTCCTCCTGGTCGTAGTACACCAGCACGCGCCCCTGTTCGTCCACGTAGTCGCCCCAGGGCAACGGGAATGCATTCTCCGCGCGGCCCACGATTTTGGCGTCCTGCAGGTTGCTGATGTCCACGGCGAGCAGATCGGAATAGCTGTTGGCATACAGCACGCCATTGCGGATGGCGATGTCTTCCACGCCCGGAATGGCCAGAAACGCGACGGGCACCGGGTTTTCGGGATTGGTGTTGTCAAAGACGTGCACGCCTTCGTGCAACTCGTTGATGAACAGGTGATCGGCGTAGTAGTAGATCTTGCCGGGGTTCTCCAGCTGCCGCGGTGCTTCGCTGTGCACTTCGGTGCTGTGCAGCTCCTCCACCGTCTTGAAGACGGGTGTGAACTTGATGTAGGTCACTTCCCGCACGCAGCTGTCTTTCAGGCATCCCTGCAATCCGAAAATGCCGAGCGCCAAGGCGAGGAAGAATAATTGCTTTTGCATGGTGATGTTGTTTTGTTTTCAAACAGAAAATGGTTGAGGGTTGAGTGTTTGAGTTTAAAGTTTA
>CAYNYN010000147.1:0-8493 GCA_964401445.1 uncultured Saprospiraceae bacterium
TTCACCTTGCGCGACAGGCGCGAGGGGAGGCGCTGGAGTCGTCCGTTGTAGCGGATGACCACTTCCCCGTTTTCGGCCTGGACCAACTCCACTTCGGTGCCGGGCGGCAGGCCCAGACGCCAAAGGTCGGCCACGACCTGGGTGTCGGGCTGGTGCTCGGCGATGCGGGCGCGCTGGCCCGGGCGCAGCGTGTTGAGCGGGTGCTCGGGCAATCCTTCCTTGGGCGGGATGGGGGAGCCGTGCGGGTCCACGGCGGGGAAGCCGAGCGATTCGTCGATGGTGTCCAGCATCTCCTCGGGCAGCAGGTGTTCGAGGTGCTCGGCATCGTCGTGGATCTGTTCGGGCTTCAGGCCGGTGCGCTTGGCCAGATAGGTCTCCCACAGCCGGTGGGCGCGCACGAGGGCAGCCGCGCGAGCCTTGCCCTGCTCGGTGAGCCGGATGGCGTCGGGCGCGATGAGCGCCTTTTTGCGCAAGCGTTGCAGCACCTGCCGGATCTTGGATGGCGACTGCCCCAGCGCTTCGGCGATAGCGGCGGGTGCAGGCGGTTCGCCATCGCTCATGCGGAACACGTGCTTGAGTACGTCCTCTTCCTCGATGCGCCAGCGCAGCCGCAGCTTCTGCACCATGCGCGCCACCAGGCCGCGCTCGGGGGCAAACAGCGCCACGAGCAGATAGAGCAGGGTGGCGACCACGGCAATGGCCGGCCCCGGCGTCGTCTCCAGCAGGATGGCCACGATCAGCCCGCTCACGGCCGACACCACGCCCAGCACGCCGGCCCATACCAGTACCCACTTGAGCCGCTTGCTCAGCAGCAAAGCCGTCGAGGCGGGCGTGATGAGCATGGCCACCACCAGAATGACGCCCACCGTCTGCAGGCTGGCCACCACGGCAAACGACAGCATCAGCATCAGGAAGTAGTGCAGCGTCTGCACGCGGATGCCCATCGTGCGCGCCAGCACCTCCTGAAACGTAGATACGAAAAGTGGCCGGTAGAGGATCACCACGGATGCCAGCACGAACACCATCGTCATGGCAGCCAGCCACAGGTCCTGGTCGGCTACGCCCAGCACGTTGCCGAACAGGAAGTCCTTGAGATCGAGGTGCACGCCTTCCTCATGGCTGATCCACGAGATGCCCATCACCCCCAGCGAGAACATGGCCGTGAAGACGATACCGATGGCGGCGTCGTTCTTGGTGCGCACGTTTTGCTGGATCCAGGTGATGCCGATGGCCGTGAGCATGCCCGCCGCCACGGCCCCGAAAAAGAAGCCCAGCGTGTTGTAGCCCACGATCATGAAGGCTACCACCACGCCCGGCAGGATGGCATGGCCCAGCGCGTCGCCTACCAGCGACATGTGCCGCAGCACCAGGAACACGCCCAGCACCCCGCACATCAGCCCGACCATCGTGGAAGCCAGCAAGGCCCGGATGGCCCATTCTTGTTGCAGTATCGTCCAGAAATCCATGCGTTTGGCCTGTTTTCGAAGCCAAAGTTAGCGATTGTTTGTGTTGTGGAATAATAAATTTAGGATTGGCTAAAAATTGAAAACCCGCGTTTGCTACCGGAAATCAGATTGGGAGGCCAAGGCTATGGGTATCCGGCGCTCTGGCGCAGGAGGCGTTCGACGGCGGCGAGCACCTCTTCCACCGAAATGGCCTGGATACAGGCTGCTTCCTTGCATCCGGTGTGGCACCAGCGGCAGGGCAGCTCGTCGTGCCGGATGACGACGAGCCCGGCACGCGGCCGGAACCATCGGCCCGGCCATTCCCATGCCGACGAGAGCACCACGGTCGGGCAGCCCACCGCACGGGCCAGGTGTGCGGGCCCGGAATCGTTGGCGATGCACAGGCGTGCGCGTGCGAGCAGCGCCGCCGTGTCGAGCGGATCGAGCTGGCCGGACAGGTCGATGGCGCCTGTAGCGTGGTGCAGCCATCGGCCGGCAGCCCGGTCTTCGTGCCCGCCGATCACCACGATGGGGTGCCTTTCGGCAAATGCTGCCGCCACCCTGGCGAAGCGTTCGAGGGGCCAGCGATTCCAGGTGCGGCTGGCGCCCGGTGCCAGCACGAGGAAAGATCGGGGTGACAAGTCATGTCGTGCCAGCAGGGCTTCGATGCGTGCCCGATGGGAACCATTTGGCGAAAGCCAGGGCATGGCCTCAGGGGGCGAGATGCCATGCTTTCGCAAAATGTCGAGCAGGCGCTCGTCTTCGGTGGGCAGGTCGGCAGGTGGTGGGGTGGCACGCGCCGGGCGGGGCGTCGGGTCGTATTGCCAGCCGATGGCGCTGGGTATGCCTGCCAGCCGGAAGAAAACCATATCGCGCAGGTGGCGATGCAGATTGCGCCCCCAGGGCGGCAAGGCGACGAGCAGGTCGAACGGTCGGGCGCGCAGCCAGCGCCACACCTCGGGCCAGGGCCGTTCGGTGTAGTCCATGACCTCGTGAAACCAGTCGGGGGGCAGCAGCTGATCGAGGCGCACGCGGCCGGGGCGGCCGGTATGCGTCAGCAGGCTGAGGCGGGCTGCAGGCCACTGTCGGCGCAGGGCCGTGAGGGCCGGCAGGGCGCGCACGCCATCGCCCAGGGCGCCGAGCCGCACGATCAGAATGTGTTGCGGACGCGCGGGTGACTGCGCAAAGAGCAGACTTGCAGCAGCATCGAGGACGCGCTGCCCCGCGTGTTGGCGCACGCGCCAGAGCCGTTGGCCGATATGGGTTTGTGTCTTCATCTGCGCAGCGTGTCGAGCCATGAGACATACCGTTGGCCGTAGTGCGCCCATGTCCATTGGCTGGCGTGGCGGCGCGCCTGCCGGTACCATTGGCGCCACTCGCCCTTTTGCGCCAGCGAGGCGATGGCGGCGGCCAGCGCCGTGGCGTCGCCCGGCGGCACGAGGCGCGCCCAGGCCGCATCGGCCGGCACCACGTCTTCGGCGCCGGTGGCTGGCGTGACCACGATGGGCAGCCCCACGGCAAGGTATTGCAACACCACCATACTCATGCCTTCCTCGAACGACGGCTGCAGTCCCAGGTGGCATTGCCGCATCAGGGCGGGGAGCCTGTGCTGGGGCAGGTGGCCAAACTGGCGCAGGCGGTGGCGTCGGGGCCATTGGGCCAGCCGTTGTTGCATGGCGGCCGTGGTCGAGCCGATGTGCCAGAGCTGCCAGGGCCGGTCGAGCCGGTCGAGGGCCTCGAGCAGGACGGGAAACCCCTTGCGCACCGAAGCCTTGCCGAGGTAGAGCAGGCGCAGCGGCTCGTCGGGGCGGGGCGGCTCGGGCAGTGCTTCCGCAAAAAAGCGGTCGGCCACGCCGAGAGGCATCACCTGCACCTTGTCGGCGGCGATGCCCTGCGCCACGAAGGTGTCGCGGGCCTGGCTGCTGGGCACCACGATGCGGTCGGCCGTGTCGTATTCGGCCAGCTCGCGCTCCACGATGCAGGAGGCGATGTTTGCCGAAAGGCCCTGCGCTGCCGCCGCCTCGCGGCACACGCGCTGTTGGTGGAGGATGTGGGTGGAGCCGCGCTCCACTATGGCCAGGCAGCCCTGACGCCGGGCCTGGTGCAGTGCCTCGAGACTCATGCTGCTCCAGCCGATAAACACGTCGGCCTCGGGACAGGACGGCAACTGGCGGGCCACCCACCGACCGAAGGCGCGCACGTTGGCGCAGGCGTGCGGCCCGAAGCGGAAACGGATGGCCAGCCCCAGCTGGGTGTGGATGCGCTCGGGTGGGATGGCCTCAAAATCCCGCCGCCCGGCCAGCGGGGCCAGCCAGGGCGTTTTCTGTGTGGCGTAGTGCGTGAAAAACCGCTCGAGCCGGCCATGCCGGTGTAGCTGCTCGGCCAGCTGGAAGGCGTGAAACTTGCCGCCGCAGGCCACGATCACGCGGGATGCACGGGCACCAGCCATGGCGCTGAGGTTTGCTCGGGAGAGAGGGTGCGGGCCATGCGGTACTGTGCCATCTTTTCGACCATGCGGCCGGGCATGAGCAGTGGGGGCGGCCACATGCCGTTGAGCCACCAGGCGCGCAGCACCTCGTAGTTGCCGTGCAGGCGGGCGGTCAGCGTGGCGTTGCTCCTGCCGCCGAGCGGCATCACCACATGGGCGCCCGGCAGCCAGGCCGCCTGCAGCCGGTGCCGCACGAAGAGGCGCACCAGCAGCTCGTAATCGGCCGAAAGGGTCAGGCGCGTGTCGTAGAAGCCATAGCGCAGGTGCACGCTTCGCCGCACGAAAAGGGCAGGGTGGGGCAGGTCCCAGCCGCGGAGGAAGCGGCTTCGATCGAAGGGGCCGCTCTCCCAGTAGCGCACCAGGCGGCGCGCGGCCGGATCGGTCATCAGCAGGTCGCCATAGACGGCGGCCGCGGGCGGGTTTTGCCGAAAGGCAGCAACCACGCGCGCCAGGTAATCGGGATCGGTGTACCAGTCGCCGGCATTCAGGATGGCCACGACCTCGCCCGTGGCCCGTCGGATGCCCTTGTTCATGGCGGGGTAGATGCCCTCGTCGGGCTCGGAGAGCCAGCGCATGCGCGGGTGCCTGTCGGCAAACGACGCGATGACCTCCAGGGTCTCGTCGCGGCTGTCGCCGTCCACCACCAGGTGCTCCAGCTCGGGCCACGTCTGTCGCGCGACCGAGTCGAGGGTACGGCCAACGACCTCGGCGCAGTTGTATGCGACGGTGATGACGGAGATTTTCATTATTTGCGACAGCGCTATTCTATACTCCTGATTCTGCACCCGGGGCGCGGCACCAAGGGGGGATCGTAAAAATAGGATTCTCGCCGGTTTTTGGCAGGTGATTCGGGTTGCGTGAATTTCATTCGATCACGGACACATGCTGGGCGCCCCCTCATCATCGCTGCAAAGCCCTTCCCTCATTCGCCGGGGCAATGATCACCCAATCCTGCGCTCGCCCACCTTCACCGCCGGATTGCCGCGGTAGATGCCGAACGGCTCGAGCGTGCCGGTGGCCACCGAGCCGAGCAGCAGCACGCTGTGATGACCGCAGTGGGTGCCCGGCCCCAGCACGCTGCGCGCCGCGACCCAGCAGCCCGCCTCGATGACGATGGGCGCAGTGTAGAGCCGGAAGTGCGGATGGGTGTAGTCGTGGCTGCCGGTGGTGAGGTAGCAGCCCTGTGAGACGGTGGCGTGCGGCCCGATGTGTACGGGCGCCATGTTGTCGATCCATACGTGCTCGCCCACCTGGCAGTAGTCGTCGAGCACGAGCCGCCAGGGAAATTTGATCTGTACCGAGGGCTTGATGACCACGTCGCGGCCCACGCGGGCGCCGAAGGCCCGCAGGAGCGCGCGCTTCAGCCGGTAGGACACCACCCACGGGTTGCGGAAGACGAGCAGCGATACGGCATACCATGCCAGTTGCTTCCACAGGGGTGCCCCCGGATGGTAATCGCCCTTCTCGTAGCGGCGCAGATCTACCTGTGGTCTTTGCGTGGCAATGGCTTTCCCGTTTGGTTTGCGAAAAAGTGGCCCTTACGCCATCTTCTCTTCGGTCAGGCGCACGATCTCGTCGCACAGCCTGTCGGCCTCGGCCACCCGCTTGCGACCTTCTTCGAGGATGGGCTCGGCCCAGCTCTTGTCTTTCAGGCTGGCTACGTTGACCTGCACGTTGAGCCAGGCGCCCCGCACGGCAGCGCGCGCACACAGGGCGCCCACGGCGGCGTCGGTCACCGAGTTGGGGTTGCCCGTTTCGACCATGGCGCGCGCCAGCTCGAAGGTGTCGAAGGCGCGCTTCAGCACGCGGAAGGGCACCTCGATGGCGTGGCGCGTGGCCTCTTCGATGGCCTGGGCGCGCGCGGCCTTTTCTTCCTCACTGCCTTTCGGCAAACGGAACGCGGCCATGATGGCGTTGAACGCCTCCGTGTCGTCGTCCACCAGGCGCAGCAGCTCGTCCTTGATGGCCTGGCCTTTTTCTGCCCAGTCGCTGAACTCCTCCCAGCGGTCGTCCCAGCCGCGCTTGTGCGACGAGAGGTTGGCCACCATGGTGCCGAGCGAGGCGCCCAGTGCGCCTACGTAGGCCGATACCGAGCCGCCGCCCGGCGCCACGCTCTCCGAGGCGGTCTCGTTTGCGAAAGCGCGCAGATCCTTCTGGATGAGGGGCCGCTCTTCGTCGGCCTCGAGCAGGTATTCGATGATTTTCTTCTTCGGATCGAACGGTGCCAGCTCGTCGAGGCCGAGCGAGCGCACCGCGATGCGGATGATCTCCTCCTCCGACACGCCGGTCGAGCGCCTTTGCTTGCGCAAAAAGTGCTTGCCCGCGTCGATCATGACCTTTTTGGGCACCAGCCCCACCAGCTCCGATCCGGTGACGCGCAGTCCCCTTCGCTCGGCGCTCTGGCAGCAGGCCTCGAAGGCCACGTGCAGCGGCGTCACTTCGATGTTGGTGAGGTTCATCGAGATCTGGGCGATGCCGTACTCTTCGATGTACCAGCCGATGGCCTTGACGGCCTTGCACATGCCGGGTTCGCGCACGGGGTTGCCGTGCTCGTCGCGTACGATCTCGCCGGTGATGGGGTCGCCCTTGCGCTTGATGCGTCCCTTCTCGCGCACGTCGAAGGCCACCGAGTTGGCGCGGCGCACCGAGGTGGTGTTCAGGTTGACGTTGTAGGCGATGAGGAAGTCGCGCGCGCCGATGGCCGTGGCTCCCGTCCGCGGGTTGAAGCGGGCCGGCCCATAGTCGGGCTTCCATTCGGGGCGGTTCAGCTTGTCGGGCAGGCCTTCGTATTCGCCGGCGCGGATGTCGGCCAGGTTGCGGCGCTGCGGGCTGGTGGCCGCATATTCGTACATGTAGACCGGTATCTCGAGCTCGCGCCCCACCATCTCACCCAGCTTGTGGGCCCACTGCGCCACCTCTTCCATGCTGATGTTGGCGATGGGCACCAGCGGACAGACGTCGGTGGCACCCATGCGGGGGTGCTCGCCCTGGTGCTTGCTCATGTCGATGAGCTCGGCAGCCTTCCTGATGGCCCTGAAAGCCGCCTGCACCACCGGCTCGGGCTCGCCCACGAAGGTGACGACGGTGCGGTTGGTTGCCTTGCCCGGATCGACGTCGAGCAGCTTGACGCCCTCCACGCTTTCGATCTCGTCGGTGATCTGCTTGATGATGTCCATGTTGCGCCCTTCGCTGAAGTTGGGCACGCATTCGATGAGTTGGCGTTGCGTCATCGTTCGGTTTTGTGTGTTGGTCAGGATGCGGAATGTGCGCCGGCGAAGTTCGAAAAAAAGGCCGAACGGCTCACAGCCGGCAGCGCCGATTTGCAGCGGCTGGGCTTGCGGCCTACTTTTGCTTTCGCAAAATACCTTGCGAACGACCAACTTCCATTGCCGTGCTTTCCATTTTCCGAACCAACCAGATTCTCGCCAGCATCTTGCTGCTCGCGTATGTCGTGCTGTTGTGGTGGCCCCTGTTCGTCTGGCCCGAGGTGCATCCCGTAGCATTTCCGCAGGAAGGGTGGGGGCTGTGGGGCGATGCCTTCGCCCGTTGGACGGCCCCCTGGCCGTGGTGGGTGCATCGGCTGGTGGCCGGCGTGGCGTGGCTGGTGCTGGCGGGTCTTCTTTGTGGACTGGCGATGGGGCACCGCCTCGATACGCCGGGCACGCTGTTTCCGGGCGTGGCTTTTTTCCTGCTGGGCAGCAGTCTGCCGGCGCTCATCGCCATTCATCCGCTCGTCCCGCTGGCCTTGCTGCTGACCGGGGTGCTGGCGCTCGTTTGGCAGAGCTACCAGGCGTGGCGCGCCGATGAGCTGATTTTTTTCACGGGCTTCTGGCTTGCCGTGGGCGCGCTCTTTTTCGCGCCTTTCCTTTGGCTGGCGGCATGGGCCGTCTGGGCGTTCTTCATCCTCCGAAAGTTTACCTTCCGCGAGGTGATGGTGTTGGTGAGCGGCCTGCTGACGCCGTTCTGGTTGCTGTGGGTGTGGTATTTCTGGCACGACCAGCAGGAGGTCTTCTGGCAGGAATGGCCCGTGGCGCGGCTGTGGCCCCGCACCACGCCATGGACGGCGTTGGGGCAGTGGTGGCCCTGGCTGGTGGCCTGGCTGCTGGTGGCCCTGATACCCGTATTCAGCTTCGGCTCGTTGCGCCTGCGGCGCACCCTGCCCGTACAGAAAAAGCTGCGCGTTTTGCTCATCCTGCACTTTTTCCTGCTTGCGATTGCCGCGCTGTATCTGGGCGATTACGGGCTGTGGGTGCTGTTCCCCCTCACCATCTCCACGTCCCTGTTCTGGGGATTGATGCTGCCTGCCATGCCGGCCGGCCTGGCCAGCGGCCTGCACTGGGTGGCCGTACTGGCCATCCTCGGCAGTATGCTCTACCCGGTGGTATTGTAGTGCCGGTGGATGAAGAGGAAGATTGCGTCAGGAGGATTTGAAGATTGAGCCCCCTGCAATAAATGAAACGTGGCGCGTGACGCCGTGACGCGTGATGACGTAAGTACTATCGTCCATCGTCTATCGTCCATCGTCAGGCCACAAGAGCCAGCCATTCCCGATCCTCTGCC
>CAYNYN010000148.1:0-8469 GCA_964401445.1 uncultured Saprospiraceae bacterium
GTGCAGGCCAGCTCGTTTTCGATGCAGAAAGCCACCTCGGCTTCCAGCAGGTCGGCATGCCGGCCGCTGGTCACGCCCTCGAGCAGCGTAGCCGCATGCCGCCCCCAGGTGGTGGCCAGGCGCTCGGCGGTGTGTGGGGGCAGGTCCAGCGTCCGGCACTGTTGTTCCAGCTCCTTTCGGAAATGCTGAAATTCGGCCTCGCCGGCGAAGGGGCCGCCATCGAGCGGGATGCGGTCGGTGCGGGCCGGCCGCGTGCGCACTTTGTACTGCTTGCGCAGACGCCGGTCCACCAGCTTCATGACGCGTGCCGCCATGGGCCGGTAGCCCGTCAGCTTGCCGCCGGCAATGGAGATGAGGCCCGAGGGCGACAGGAAAATCTCGTCGCGCCGCGACATCTCGGAGGCCTCCTTGCCTTCCTCGTAGATGAGTGGCCGCACGCCGGCCCAGCTCGATTCCACGTCTTTTGGCGAAAGCCGGATGGAAGGGAACATGTGGCGGATGCCTGCGAGGATGTAGTCCACGTCCTGACGCGTGATGCGCACCTCGTCGGCGCTGGTGGGCCAGGGCGTGTCGGTGGTGCCCACGTAGGTCTTGCCCTGGCGCGGGATGGCGAACATCATGCGGCCGTCGCCCACGTCGAAATAGACAGCATGGCGCACGGGAAATTTCTGGTGCGGGAAGACGAGGTGTACGCCCTTGGAGAGGAACAGGCGCTTGCCGTGGAGTGAGTGGTCGAGGCGGCGCAGCTCGTCCACCCAGGGGCCGGCCGCATTGACGATGACGCGCGCCTTGACCTCGACCTCCTCGCCGGTGAGCTGGTCGGTGCAGACGACGCCCGTGGCGCGGTCTTCCTCGTGGATGAAGGATTTGGCGCGCAGGTAGTTGACGCAGGTGGCGCCGTGTGCCACGGCGGTCTTGATGAGGGCCATGGTGAGGCGGGCGTCGTCGGTGCGGTACTCGTAATAGCAGGCGCCGGCCTTCACCTTTTCGGCAGGCAGTAGCGGCTCTTCCTGCAGCGTCGCGGCCTTGCCGAGCATGCGCTTGCGGTGGTCGCGCGGCACGCCCGCCAGCAGGTCGTACACCGTGAGTGCCAGGGCCGTGCTCCAGCGACCGAGCGTGCCCCCTTCCACGATGGGCAGCAGCATCTTTTCGGGCCGCACGAGGTGGGGCGCCAGCCGGTAAACGATGGCGCGCTCGCGGCCCACCTCGCGTACCAGCCCCAGCTCGAGCTGCTTGAGGTAGCGCAGCCCGCCGTGGATGAGCTTGGTGGAGCGGGAGCTGGTGCCCGCGGCGAAGTCCTGTTTTTCGACCAGGGCCACGTCGAGGCCGCGTGCGGCCGCTTCGAGGGCGATGCCGGCGCCCGTCACGCCGCCGCCGATGACGAGCAGGTCGTGCACGTTTGCCGAAAGGCGTTGCTTCAGTTGGTGGCGTTGCTGCGCGTCGAGATGTGGATCCACGTACCCGGGGTTGATTGGTGAGCGATGGCAGGGGTGCTGCCTGTTTTTTGGAAAAATTGCGGAACTTGCTCGCCCCGCATTCAAATGCAAAAAAACGGAACCATGACCAGATTGTTCGTCCTGCTTGGCCTGATGCTGAGCGTGCAGGTGCTTCAGGCACAGTATGAGTTTACGGTCGTCAAAGACTGTCGTTGCACTGACGTGAAGAACCAGCAGCGCACGGGCACGTGCTGGAGCTTCAGCACCATCAGCTTCCTCGAGTCGGAGCTGATCCGGCAGGGCAAGGGCTACTACGACCTGTCGGAGATGTTCATCGTGCGCAACATTTACCGCGACAAGGCGCGCAACTACTTCCTGCGTCAGGGCAAGGCCCAGTTCGGGCAGGGCAGCCTGGCCCACGACGTGGTGCGTGCGGCCGAGATGGCGGGCCTGGTGCCCGAGTCGGTCTATTCGGGCAAGCCCGAGGGCGTGACCTACTACGACCACACCGAGATGGAGGCCGTGCTCAAGGCCATCCTCGATGCCGTCATCAGCCAGAAGCGCCCCAGCCAGCGCTGGTGGGCCGCCTTCGACGCCACGCTCGACGCCTACATGGGTCCCGTGCCCGAGACGTTCGAGGTGGACGGCGTCACCTACTCGCCCAGGACGTTTGCCGAAAGGCTGGGCATCCGGGCGGAGGACTACGTGGGGCTGACCTCGTTCACCCACCATCCCTGGTACCGCCCATTCGTGCTCGAGATACCCGACAACTATTCCAATGGCGCCTACCTGAACGTGCCCATCGACGAGCTGGAGCAGGTGGTGGATTACGCCATCGAGCATGGTTTCAGCGTGGCCTGGGACGGCGACGTGAGTGAGCCGGGCTTTTCGCAAAAGCACGGGCTGGCCCTCGTGCCCCAGTCGCCTTCCGACGAGATGTGGACGCATCCGGTGGACGAAGTGGAGGTGACGCAGGCCATGCGGCAGGAGACCTTCGAAAGCTACCAGACCACCGACGACCATCTGATGCACCTCGTGGGCATCGCCAAAGACCAGAACGGCAAGAAGTATTACATCATCAAAAATTCGTGGGGTCCCATCGGCCCCTACGAGGGCTACCTCTACATGTCGGAGCCCTACTTCCGGCTCAAGACCGTGAGTATCTATCTGCATCGCGACGGGCTGCCGCCCGCCCTGCGCGAAAAGCTTTCTTTGTGACGATGCGCCCACGAAGCGGCAGGCAGTGAGCGGTGGCCATCCAGGGCGAAATGCTACCTTTGTACACCCGTTAACCCGAACCAAACTTCGCAACCATGAAATTCTTTCTCGACAAGCAGGAGCGGTACACGCTCATGAAAATACAAGAAGAGAACCTCAATGCCGCCCTGGCCCCGCAGCTCAAGTCCGAGCTGGTGGTGCTGGCCAACGAGGGCGTGCCCAACCTCATCATCGACCTGTCGGAGGTCAAGTACGTCGACTCGTCGGGCCTCAGCGCCATCCTCACTGCCGACCGCCTGTGGAAGAGCGGCACGTTCGTGCTCACGGGCGTGCAGTCCGATGCCGTGCGCAAGCTCATCGAGATCTCGCGGCTCGACACGGTGCTGAACATCATCCCGACCGTAGAGGAGTCCATCGATTTCATTTTCATGGAGGAAATCGAGCGGCAGCTCAAGCAGGAAGAGGAGGACTGAAGTACGTTCATGGACTTCCGACTGACCATTCTGGGCTCGAGCGGGGCAGTGCCTGCGTGGGGACGGTTTCCGTCGGCGCAGGCACTGCTCGTCAAAGACACGGTGTACCTCATCGACTGCGGTGAGGGCGCCCAGATGCGGATGCAGGAGTACGGCATCGGCCCCGGCAGGATCCGCCAGATCTTCATCAGTCACCTGCATGGCGATCACATCCTGGGGCTGATGGGCCTGTTGCAGAGCATGTCGCTGATGCGGCGCAGCGCGCCCATGACCATCTTTTCGCCGGCAGGGCTCAGGCCCATGATCGAGGCCTTCCAGTCGGCCCTGTCGGGTAGCCTGCTATTCGGATTGGAGTTCGTGGAAGTGCCGGTCGATCGCCGGCAAAAGGTGTTCGAAGACCACCAGGTGGAGGTGCACGCCTTTCCGCTGAAGCACCACGGCATGGCGGTGGGCTACCTCTTTCGCGAAAAGCCGCGCCCGCGGCGCATGCGCGGCGCGGCGATCGGGCGGTACGGCATTCCCTACACGGCCATTCCTGCCATCAAGGAGGGCGGCGACTGGGTGGCACCCGACGGCCGCGTCGTGCCCAACGAGGAGCTGACGGAGCCGCCCCCGCCCGCGCGTTCCTATGCCTATTGCTGCGACACGGCCTGGGATCCGGCCGTGGCCGAAGCGGTGCAGGGCGTGGATCTGCTGTATCACGATGCCACCTTCGGGGAGGAGCATGCCGAGCAGGCCGAACACACGCAGCACAGCACGGCGCGTCAGGCTGCCGACATCGCGCTGCGTGCCGGCGCGCGCGACCTCATCCTCGGCCATTTTTCGGCGCGCTATCCCGACGTGACGCCCTTGCTCGACGAGGCGCGCGCGGTGTTCGCCCGCGCCTGGGCCGGCCTCGATGGCACCACCTTCTCGTTGGCCTATCGCGACAAGGCGCTCACTGTAAGCGGTCCAGGTCGCGAATCAGCACCGAGTAACGGGTGAAGTAGATGAGGTTTTTCTTTTTCCACTCGTTGAGCAGGGAAGTGACGGTCTGGCGGCTGGTGCCGGTGGCCTCGGCGATCTCCTGCTGGGTGAGGTAGTGCTTGACCAGCACTTCGTGCCCGATTTTGCGGCCATGGCGTTGGGCCAGGTCTTTCAGGAAGAAGACGACCCTGCCGCGGGCGTCGCTGCTCGACAGCGCCTGCACCTGGTGCTCGGCCAGCTGGAGCCGTTTGCCGATGAGCTGCATGAGCGACCACATCCAGTCGGGGTTGTTGTGGGCGAGGGTGCGGGTGAGCTTGCGGGGCACGGCCAGTGCCACCGTGTCGCACAGGGCGTGCGCGTCGTACAGGTAGCGGTTCTGGAAGATGAGGGCTTCTTCGCCAATGATTTCGCCCGGCCCGAACAGCCCTTTCACCACGTCGCGCGGCGGTTTTTGCTGCCAGCCGTGCACTTTGACCAGCCCCTGTTCGATGAGGAACCAGTGTCGGGCAGGGGTGTGCGCTTCGATGATGCGGTCGTTGCGCTTGAAGGTGTGCAGGTTGACCCGTCGCGTGAGTATCGCCCGCTGTTCGTCATCGAGGCCCTCGAAAAGTGGATGCTGCCAGAGGTGCTGGCGCACGTCGATTGCGACCATGGCTTGTGGTTTTTTGGTTTTCATGGAATGGAGTACTGACTCGAAATCTACCGGGGCGGGCGTTACGGATGGGTGTGGGCAGATGCCGGTAAAACGTCGGCTTTTTCGCATTTATTGAGCACCAGGGTCGGACAATTGCACAAAATTTTTTCATTTCGGTAACAAAGCAGGACTTTTCCGACAGGTGGCGCGTGTGGCATAAAGGGATCATTCCAAGTCATTATCAGATGATGGTTTGCCAAATGTAACAGGTGGCCACCCCGTGCCATTGTTCGAAAGGGCCGCTGCGTGCACCGCAGGGTGGGAGAGAGGCCCTATTTTTGAAGGTGAAAAGTCCCCCCGCATTGTTGGCGCTCCCCCCTTGCCGACGCGATTGTAATTCGATGATCCATGTTGCAAGCCCTGACATCCATTTGCCGAAAGGCGACCAGGCGAATCATCGGCGCGGGCGCGTGGTGGCGGTGCGCCTGCGCGGTGTGGGTGCTGGCCGGCGGAGGCATGCCCTTCACGGCACCATCGGCCACGGCCCAGCAGGAGGCCATGTACACGCAGTACATGTTCAACCAGCTCGCCTACAATCCGGCCTATGCCGGCACGAAGGGCTGGCTTTCGGCCACGGCCCTGCATCGCGACCAGTGGGCCGGCTGGGGCAGTGGGGCCCGACACCTGGGGGGCAGCTACGATGGCCGCCCCATGACGCAGACGTTCAGCCTGCATGCGCCGTTCAAAGACCGCGTAGGGCTGGGCATGACGCTGCTGCGCGATCGCATCGGCGTGCATACCTCCACCTCGGTGCGCCTCTTTTATGCCTACCATATCGAGTTCGTCCGCGGCACGCTGTCGCTGGGTCTGAGTGGCGGCACCACCCACTGGCAGGCACGCTGGTCCGAGCTGCTGTACAAGGACCCCCAGGCGCTCGACCGCTCGTTCAACGAAGGCGACCCCGACCGCTGGCTGCCCGAGTTCGGCGCCGGCATTTACTACTTCAACGAGCACTTCTATCTGGGCCTGTCGGTGCCCCGCATCTGGCAGTACCCCTTGCGCTTCGAGGATACTTCCGACGACGAGGGCATCGTGGCTTTCGCCAAACTGTACCCGCACTTCTACCTGCTCACGGGTGGCGCCATTCCCATCGGCGGCAACCCCGATCTGGTGTTCAAGCCCTCGATGCTGATCAAGAGCGTCAGCCTGTTTTCCGACTTTTTCGCCTCGGGCGACCAGGTGTACCGCACGGGCGCACCTACGGAGCTGGATCTGGACGCAGCCCTGCTCATGCGGCAGACGCTCTGGGTGGGCCTGTCGTGGCGCACGGCCCTCGAAGCGTGGTGGGGCCGCACCAGCTCGATGGACAGTGCCGATCTGTGGGTCGCTCTGCAGCTGCGCAATGGCCTGCGTCTGGGCATGGCGTACGATTTTCCGCTGACGGCCATCCGGCCCTACACCTTCGGCAGCTTCGAGCTGATGGTGGGCTACGATTTTCACTACCAGGTCGACCGGACGCTCTCGCCCCGCTATTTCTGAGCGCGCAACAGGGCCGGAGCGGTGCGCGCGCGGCTTTTTGGCAGTTACCCCGTCTTTTGAATGCTGTTTTCGGGTGCCTTTCGGCAAATCGGACGAATTTTTGCCATCTTGTGGCATTCGTTCAATTTTTCAATCAGTTTTTTCATGAAAGTCCAATTGTTCCTCCTCGCTTGCACCGTGGTATTGCTGTCTGCCTGTTCGGGCGGAAACGATGCGGTGAGAGACCAGGCCCGCGAAGCCGTCGAAGCGACGCAGCCTGCCCAGACCCAGAGCCCCGTGCCGCCCCCGGTCGATGCGACCCAACCTGCAACCAACAATGCGAATGCATCGGCCAGCGGCGTGAAGCATTACATCTGTCCCAACAACTGCGAAGGCAGTGGTGGCGATGCTCAGGGCACCTGCCCCGTGTGTGGTACGGCCTACGTGCACAACCAGGCCTATCACGCCCAACAGCAGCCTGCCACGCCCAACCCCATTCAGCAGCAACAGGCCCCTGCCCAGAATGCAGCTGGCGTGTACCATTACATCTGCAGTGCGGGCTGTGGTGGCGGCGGCGCTGCCCAAGGCACGTGCCCGAGCTGCGGCGCGCCCCTGGCCCACAACCAGGCGTACCACAATCAGTGATGCGTCTTCTGAATGAAGGGGTTGAGGGTTGCTACCTGACGACCCAGATTTTGTCGGGGCAGGCAGTGACAACGTACGTCTATCGTCCATTGTCCATAGTCCATCATCCTCACTCATTCGTACTTTGCCTTTCGGCAAAAAAAAGACGGGCCTTGCACCACTTCGGTGCAGGGCCCGTTTCCTTTCGGC
Source organism: uncultured Saprospiraceae bacterium (assembly GCA_964401445.1). Lineage (GTDB taxonomy): Bacteria > Bacteroidota > Bacteroidia > Chitinophagales > Saprospiraceae > WFYJ01. The sequence continues at coordinate 7,080 of CAYNYN010000148.1, forward strand.
GGCGGCCGATCAATTGCCGCTCTGTTTCATGCCTTCGCGCTGCTTTTTCAGCTCTTCGATTTCGGCCTTGAGGCGCTGTAGCTCTGCCTCGAGTTGCTGTTTTTGCTGGAGGGCTGCCTGGGCCGCCTGTTCGGCTTCGATGCGCTGCAGCTCGGCCTGGCGCAGGCGTTCCTCCTCTTTCTCCACCTGCTGGCGCAGCTCGGCGATGCGGGTGGCGGTCTCTTCCTTGATTTTGGTGAGCTGCTCGGCGGCGTCGCGGCGGGCGTCGTAGATGGCTTCGGCTGCTTCGGCCTTCACGCGGTTGATCTCGTCGAGCGACTGTTTGCGGGCTTCCTCGGCTTCCTGGGCGTACTGGGCCTTGCGCGCTTCGGTGTCCTTGCGGATGGCGGCCAGCTCGGCCTCGGCCCTGGCGCGCGCCTCGGCGATGCGCTTGTTGGCCATGGCCTCTTCGTTGGCCACCTGCCGGGCCAGCTCATCGATGCGTGCCTGGGCATGCTGCTCGGCCAGGTTGATGCGCTTTTGCGCTTCAGCCTCGGCAGCCTGGGCCATTTGTTCGTACTCTGCCACTTTGGTTTCCATCTCGCGACGGGCCTGGGCGATGGCTTCGGCCGCCTGCTTGCGGATGGTGCTCACCTGGCGGGCAGCGTCTTCCTGGGTCCTGGCGATCTCTTCGGCAGCTTTTTGTTTGGCGGCAGCGATCTGCTCGGCTGCTTCCTGCTGGACGCGGGCGGCCTCTTCCCGCGCTTCCTTGATGGCTGCCGCGGTCTGCTGGCGAATGGCGTTGAGCTCGGCTTCGGCCTTCTGTCGCGCTTCGGCCACCTGCTGTGCCAGGGCCTCGCGCTCCCGGGCGGCCGCTTCGCGCGCCTGTCGGATGGCTTCGGCCTCTTCCTGCTTTACGGCGGCCACCTCCTGGGCCTGCTGCCGACGCAGGGCGGCCAGCTCCTCGGCCAGGGCCTGCTTCTCGCGCTCGGCGGCCTCGCGTGCAGCCGCTATCTCGCGGGCGGCCTGTTCGCGTGCTTTGGCCACCTCTTCGGCCGCTTTCTGGCGGGCACTCACCACCTCCTCGGCCGTCAGCTCGCTCACTTCCGACTTTTTGGCCTGGGCTTCGGCGATGGCGCGCGCCGCCTCTTCCTGGATGGCACGGATGCGTTCTTCGGCCGTCTGTTCGGCCTTCTTCACTTCTTCCTGGTAGGTCTGTTCGGCCGTTTTGGCGGTGGTGAGCGCCTGCTGCACCTTCTTCTGAGCCTCTTCGTTGGCGCGCCGTATCTCTTCTTCGGCCTTCTTGCGGGCCGCCTCGATCTCGGTGGCTGCCCGTTCGCTGATTTCGCGTTTTTGGGCCTCCAGCTCGGCCAGCGTTTGCTCCAGTTCGTGCTGGATCCGGGCAATCTCT
>CAYNYN010000149.1:0-8450 GCA_964401445.1 uncultured Saprospiraceae bacterium
TTACTCAAATCCTCTTTGCAAATGGCCGGGACTACCTGGTTGTCGCTAAAAGTCGGTTTTTCCCAAACCACATTGTTTGGGGTGTCAATCAGGGCGTAAGCCAGTAGGTGGCTTTGAGCACGAGCGCCCGATTCTCGGAGCTGATGCCCGTGATGCGGAACGCGTCGATGCTGTCGTCTTCGTCCACGAAGTAGTTGTGCGTATAGACGAGGAACAGGTCGGACATGGGGGCAAAGCGCCATTGCAGGCGCGAGTTGATGTTGAAGTTTTCCCCCTGCACGTTGAATTGCAGGAAGGTCGTCCACCACAGGTTGCGGGAGAAATTGACTTCGACGCGCGACTTGAGGAGCAGGAGCTTGGCATCGCCGTACTCGTCGGGCAGATCGACGTCGTTGAACTCGGCACCCAGCTCGAGGTTGAGCCGGGGTTGGCTGCGCCATTTGACGCTGCCGCCCAGCACCGTCAGGGTACCGTTGTAAAAGCCGCCGTGATTGAGCGAGGCCTGCCAGGAAAAGGCCTTCCGGCCATCCGACCCATAGCCGATGCTGAAGTTGGTCGTCTGGTAGCGGGTAGCGGGCAGTGGTTGTTCGGTGAAAGAAAACTCGAACGGGAAGAGCACGTCCACGGTGCTGTGCGAAACCGAAGCAAAGGCATGGCTCGTGTTGCGGAAGAGGCCGAAGAAGCGCAGTTCGGCATTGTGCTCGCCGAACGAATAGTCGGGCAGGTTCCAGAGGAGGAAATTCTGAAAGCCCGCCTCGATCATGTTGAATGGGCCGTTGTCGGGATAGAAATTGGCCGCCAGGTCGGTATAGCTGTGGGCGAAACCCACGCGAATGGCCGTGTCGCGCACGGCGTCGTACTGGACGATGCGGCGGTTGAAGCCCATGTCGGTGTAGTAGTTTTCACCCACCTTGACGAGGCTTTGGATGAGGCGCAGCGTCCTGCCACGCAGCAGGGCGCCCACATTGGTGAAGCCGCTGGCGTCGTTCAGGGCGATGTGGGGCTTGAACGAGTGGTTGTAGCCCAGCCAGAGCTGGCGGCTGCCCGACTCGTTCAGGTAGTTGAATTCGAAGCCGGCGTTGCGGCCGAAATCGTCGAAATCGGGCCGGCTGCCATCGAAGGCCTGGCGGTTGAGGAGGATGCCGCTGATGTTGGATCGCTTCCACAGGCGACGCTGGAAGGCGGCTGCCGTGTAGTTCTGGGGCGCCTGCTCGTCGGTGCGGCCCGTGTGCATGTTCAGCAGGCCGATGCGCCATTTGTCGGTGAGGTTGCCCGACAGGCGCGCGCCGAAGCGGATGGGCACCGGGTTGCCCTCCTCATCCAGGCCGATGCGGCGGGAGAAGAAAGGCCGCAGGGGCGGGATGCCGAATCCGCTGAAGATGTCCGAGTTTTCGAGGAAGAAGGTGCGTTTTTCCGGAAAGAAAATGCTGAACCGTTCCAGGTTGGTCACCTGCTCGTCCACTTCCACCTGGCTGAAGTCGGGGTTGACCGTCAGGTCGAGGTTGAGCGACGAGGTGACGGCCACCTTGGCGTCCATGCCAATGGCCGGCGTAGCATCGCGGGTCTGGGGGTCGGTGGTGTAGTCCTGCTGGTAGGCGCCGCTGACATAGGGGATGAGCGAGACGTTGCCGCGGGCAGGGGCGGGCGGCTGATCCCATACCAACACGCCGGTATAGCCCAGGTCGGTGCCGAGGTATTGCTGTGGAATGGGCGTCCAGGTATGGTACTGGCTTCGCTTCGGCACCACGCGGGCAAACTGCAGGCCCCATTCGCTCACTACGTTGTTGTAGCGCAGCGTCTTGAAGGGGATGGCCACCTCGACCACCCAGCGGTCGGGGTAGCGTTGCACCTCGGCAAACCACTTGTTGTCCCACGTCCAGCTCACGGGGTCGTCGTCCGAGGCCTCCATGCTGACCGTGCCTTCCGACTGCACGCCGTAGGGGCTGACGTGGAAGTAATAGCCGTTGGTGCGCTCGTTGACGGGGTCGAGCAGCACGCCGACGCCGTCGCTGTCCCAGACATTGACGTCGCGTTTCAGCGTCTGGATGACGTAGTAGCTGGTGTCGTAGCACACGAAGCCGAAGTAGAGGAAATGGTCGTCGTAGGTGGCGCGCACCTCGGTGCGGGGCTCGCCATGGGGCTGCACCTTGGGCCACTTTTGCCAGAAGTCGGTGGCCACCTCGGCTTCCTGCCAGGCGGCCTCGTCGAGCAGGCCATCCACGACGATGGGGCTGCTGGCCCGCACGATGTGCAGCCGATACTGCTCCTGGTTGTTGGTCTGCGCCGGCGAAGGGTGCCACGTGAGCACGCAAAGGCCCAGCAGCACAGTAAAGGCGATATTTCTGCTCACAGTCGGGAATTTTCGATTCAGTAATGGGGCGCTTTTTGCCGGGACGGTCCGGAAGGCACTTCGGTAAAGACAATGCCCGGACCCGTGCGTTGCATCCCGTCACGCCGGGCGCAAAGATAGGGCGTAATAGCGGGCTGCTGCGGCCCATCAGCCCGGGGCGGGTTTGGACAGTTGGGGGCGAATCGCGACTTTTGGCGGCAGCCTTCATGCCCTGGCTTTCGCCAAAATGGCTGGAGGCTGCTTTTGCCGAAAGGCATACCGCTCGAAGCACTATTGATCGCTCCAAAAATCACCCACGCATGGAATACCGCAAACTGGGACGCTCGGGTCTGCAAATCAGTGCCCTCTCGCTGGGCTCGTGGCTCACCTTCGGCAAGCAGATCAGCGACGACACGGCCGAACAGCTCATGCGCCTGGCCTATGACCACGGCGTCAACTTCTTCGACAACGCCGAGATCTATGCCCGCGGCCAGTCGGAGGTCGTCATGGGGTCCATCCTGCAGAAGACGGGCTGGCCGCGCAGCAGCTACCTGGTGTCGAGCAAGGTCTACTTCGGCGATGGCGGCAAGAAGCCCAACCAGACGGGCCTGAGTCGCAAGCACGTCATGGAGGCGTGTCATGCCTCGCTCAAGCGCCTGCAGGTGGACTACATCGATCTGTACTTCTGCCACCGTCCCGACCGCAACACGCCCATCGAAGAGACGGTGTGGACGATGAATATCCTCATCCAGCAGGGCAAGATCCTGTACTGGGGTACCTCGGAATGGTCGGCGCAGGAGATCATGGAGGCGCACATGGTGGCGCGCCAGCACCACCTCATCGGGCCGGTGATGGAGCAGCCGCAGTACAACATGTTCCACCGCGAGCGCGTGGAGAACGAGTATCGCCGCCTGTACGAGACCGTGGGCCTGGGCACGACCGTGTGGTCGCCGTTGGCGTCGGGCGTGCTGACGACCAAGTACCTCGACAAGTTTCCGGAAGGCACGCGCCTGAGCATCGAGGGGCTGGAGTGGCTGCGCGAGCGGGCGCTGACGCCCGAGCGCCTTGAGAAGGTGCGTGAGCTGAACAAGCTGGCAAAGGAGATCGGCACCACCTTGCCGCGTCTGGCCATTGCCTGGTGCCTGAAGAACCCCAACGTCAGCTCGGTCATCCTGGGGGCCTCGCGCGTCGAGCAGCTGCAGGAGACGCTCGGCTCGCTCGAGGTGGTGCCGCTGCTGACCGACGAGGTGCAGGCCCGCATCGAGGAGATTTTGCAGAACAAGCCCGAAGAGCCGCTCTTCTGATTTTCCCCCTTTCGGGAAACGAAGCCGCCCGGTGGGTGGCATTTGGCGAAAGCCACAACTCAACGATCTGCCAATGGCAAAGCGAAAAAAAGGCCCGGCCAGTCCGAAAAAACGGGTGAAGACGACGCGCAAGGCCGAACGGCCCGCCCCGCAGCCTTCGGGACAGTGGCCCGAGCGCGCCCCGCTGCCCGGCGACCGCCCCGTGTACCGACAGGCATTCGGCATCACGGCCGCCGTGATGCTCGTGCTGATGATCTTCATGGCGCTGGGCTCGGGCATCAATGCCGACGACGAATACCAGGTGGACTACTCGGAGAAGCTGGTGAACTACTACCTGACCATGGGGGCCGACACCTCGGCGCTGCACGTCGAGAAAGGCAACATGCACCTGTACGGCGGCTTCTTCGATCTGCTGACGGGCCTGGCCAACCGCGCCCTCGGCTGGACGCCCGACGACCTGGCGTACTACGACCTGCGGCACTTTTTCAACGCCATCTTCGGCTGGCTGACCATGCTGTTCATCGCCCTGTTCGTGCGCAAGCTGGCGGGCTGGCGCGCGGCCCTCTTTGCGCTGGTGGTGGCTTTCCTGTCGCCACGCCTCCTGGGCCATGGCCTGATGAACCCCAAGGACATCCCCTTCGCCCTGGGCTTCGCCATGAGCACCTACTACATGGTCGGCTTTCTGGAACGCATGCCGCGGCCGCGCTGGCAGGACATGGCCGGCCTGGCGCTGGGCATCGGCATCGCGCTGGGCACGCGCGCCGGCGGTCTGCTGCTGTTCGGCTACCTGGGGCTGTTTGCCCTGCTCGACCTGTGGCTGCGCTACCGGTGGTCGTGGCTGACGCAGGGCGCGCTGTGGAAGGCCTGGGTGGGTCGGGGCCTGGTGGTGGCGCTGGGCGGTTACCTGATCGGCATTGCCGTGTGGCCGTGGGCCCTGCAGGCGCCGCTGGCCCATCCGCTCGAGGCGCTGAGCGAGTTTTCGAAGCTGGGCGTGCGCATCCGCGTGCTGTATCAGGGCATGAACATCATGTCGGACGAGACGCCCTGGTATTACCTGCCCGACTGGATCTGGCGCACCATCCCGCTGTCGGTGTTGCTGGGCGTGCTGGGTGGGGTGGCGTTGCTGCCGCGGCTGCTGCGGCGCTTCCAGCCGCTGCCGGTGTGGCTGACGGTCTTTTCTGCCTTGTTCCCCATCCTCTACGTCATCGCGCGCGACTCGACGCTGCACGACGGCTGGCGCCACCTGCTGTTCGTCTATCCGCCCATGGTGGTGTGGGCCGTGCTGTGCTGGCTGTGGCTCGAAGACCGATATCGCGCCTTCCCCAAGACGCGGCAGGCGCTCTATGTGGTGGTGGCGCTCACGCTGCTCGAGCCGGCCATTTTCATTGTCCGCAATCCGCATTGGCCCTACGTGTATTTCAACATGGCTTCTGGCGGCATCAGCCATGCCTTCGGGCGCTTCGAGACCGACTACTGGGGCGTGAGCATGAAGCAGGCCGTGGAGTGGCTCGAAGACTCGGGTGCCCTGCCGCACGCGGGCGACCAACCGCTCGAGATCGCCTCGTCGTTCAGCTACAACCTCGGGGTCTATCTCATCCCTTGGCGCGGTCAGGCCAAAGGCACCTACGTGCGCTTCAACGACCGCTACAGCAAATACTGGGACTACGGCATCTTTCCCTCGCGCTACATCCGGGGGCCGCACCTGCGCAGCCTCAACTGGCCCGGTAGCAAGGCCGTGCACGTGATCGAAGCCAACGCCGTGCCGCTCACGGCCATCGAGCGCGATACGGCCCACCACGCCTTTCGCGCCAGCCAGGCCATCAAGCAAGGCGACTACGATACGGCCTTTCGCGAGCTCAAGGCCGAGCTGAAGCTGTACCCCGACAACGAGTGGGCATGGGTACAGCTGGCCAGCGTCTATCTGGCGCGGCAGCAGTTTGCGGAAGCGGAAAAAACGGCCCGCCAGGCCCTCAAGGTGGCGCCCGAAAACAGCCAGGCGCTCTACTTCCTCGGCATGGCGCTGGTGAGCCAGCAGCGCCTCGAAGAGGCCTATGCCACCTTCGAGCAGGCCGTGGCGCAGGAGAATTTTGCGGCAGCATGGTACTACATGGGCTACATTCGCGCCCAGCAGGGCCAGGCCAATGAGGCCGTCGAGCTGCTCAACAAGGCCATCCAGGCCAACCCGCGCTTCAAACAGGCCTACGAGCTGGCCGCCACCATCTACGAGCAGCTGGGCTACACCGATCAGGCACAGCGCTATCGCCAGGCGGCGGCACAGGTCCGCTGACCCGCGTCCATCGTCCATCGTCTATTGTCCATCGTCCCATACATGAACTACAAACTGCTCTTCCCCACATACCGCAATCGCTACCGCTTCGTACGGGAACGGCTGGCACGCCACGTGCCGCCTTCCGGCAAATACGCACGCGGCCTCAGCCTCGGCACGGGCGAGGGCGACTACGACCCGATGATCGCGGCGCATTGCACCGAGCTCATCGCCTGCGACATCAATCCCGATGACGTGGCTTTCGCCAAAAAGCTGAACCGGCACCTGCCCAACGTGACCTATCGGGTGGAGAACGCCCTGGACCTGAGCTTCCCCGACGACCATTTCGACCTGGTGGTGTCGGTAGAGGTGATGGAGCACGTGGGCGATCCCGAGCGCATGACGCGCGAGCTGGCCCGCGTGCTGCGGCCGGGCGGGGTGGCCATACTCACGTTTCCCTCGCTGCACTTCCCCTTCACCTACGACCCCGTCAACCGCATCCTCTCGTGGTTTGGCGACCGCCACATTGCGCAGGGCGCCTATGCCTTCGGACACGAATATCTCATCTCGGGAGCCGATTTTTGCGGCTGGGCCGAAGCGAGCGGCCTCGAGGTGGTCGAGTCGGTGGGCCTGAGCCGCTATCTGGTGGGCCTGCTCGAGATGTACTGGACGGGCATCGTGCAGCGACTGTTCAAGGCCAATGCGGCCAATCTGGCGGATGCCCGTGCGCGCAGGCTCAAGCTGCGGCCCACGACGAAGGAGCCGGCCCTGGCCGTCCTCACCGACGCCATCCTGTGGCTGGACCGCACGCTGTTTGCGTGGGGATCGGCCAGCGTGGGGCACGGCTTCGTGGTCCGGAAAAAGTGAACCGGCCAAGCCAGGAGCATGGGCACGGCCCCGACACCCAAACCCTCGACCCTCCACGCTCAACCCTCAACCAGAAAGGAATGAAAGACAAACTACGCGAGCTGCAACAGAAAACAGAGGAAGCCAAACTGGGCGGCGGCCAGGCCCGCATCGACCGGCAGCACGCCCAGGGCAAGCTCACGGCACGCGAGCGCATCCACTTCCTGCTCGACGAGGGCTCGTTCGAGGAGATCGGCATGTTCGTCACGCATCGCTGTACCGACTTCGGCATGGACAAGCAGCAGATCCTGGGCGACGGCGTGGTGACGGGATACGGCACCATCGACGGGAGGCCGGTGTACGTCTTCGCGCAGGATTTCACCGTTTTTGGCGGAAGCCTCTCGGAGACCCATGCCGAAAAAATCTGCAAGGTCATGGACCTGGCCATGAAGACGGGCACGCCCCTCATCGGCCTCAACGACAGCGGTGGCGCCCGCATCCAGGAAGGCGTCAAGTCGCTGGGCGGCTATGCCGACATCTTCTACCGCAACGTGATGGCCTCGGGCGTCATCCCGCAGATCTCGGCCATCATGGGGCCGTGCGCAGGCGGTGCCGTCTATTCGCCCGCCATGACCGACTTCATCATCATGGTCGAGCAGTCGTCCTACATGTTCGTCACGGGACCCAACGTGGTGAAGACCGTGACCAACGAAGACGTGACGTCGGAGGAGCTGGGTGGCGCCATGACGCATGCCACCAAGTCGGGCGTGACGCACCTGACGGCAGCCAACGACCTGGATTGCCTCGAGAAAATTCGCAAGCTGCTCGGCTACCTGCCGCAGAACTGCGAGGAGCAGCCGCCCGCGCTGCCCTACGAGCCCGGCGACGAGTACCGGCCGAAGCTGCGCGAGGTGGTGCCCGAGAGCGCCCAGCAGCCCTACGACATGCGCGAGGTGATCGAAGAGGTGGTGGATGAGGGCTCGTTCTTCGAGATCCACCCCGACTGGGCCGACAACATCGTGGTGGGTTTTGCGCGCATCGCCGGCAAGAGCATCGGCATCGTGGGCAACCAGCCGGTCAGCCTGGCAGGCGTGCTCGACGTCAACAGCAGCCGCAAGGCAGCCCGCTTCGTGCGCTTCTGCGACTGCTTCAACATCCCCTTGCTGGTGCTGGTGGACGTGCCCGGCTTCCTGCCCGGCACCGACCAGGAGTGGAACGGCATCATCACCAACGGCGCCAAGCTGCTGTATGCCTTCAGCGAGGCCACGGTGCCGCGCGTCACGCTCATCACGCGCAAGGCCTACGGGGGCGCCTACGACGTGATGAACTCGAAACACATCGGCGCCGACTTCAACTTCGCCTGGCCCACGGCCGAGATCGCCGTAATGGGGGCCAAGGGCGCCAGCGAGATCATCTTCAGGAAGGAGATCGCCGCAGCCGAAGATCCCGAGGCCATGCTGGCGCAAAAAGAGCGCGAGTACCAGGAAAAGTTCGCCAACCCCTGGCGGGCCGCCGCGCGCGGCTTCATCGACGAGGTGATCGACCCGGCCGACACGCGTCGCAAACTCATCAAGGCCTTCGCCCTGCTCGAAAACAAGGTGGCCAACCTGCCGCGCAAGAAGCACGGCAATATTCCGCTGTGATCGATCGGGAGGAATCGAGGAACCGAAGATGCGAGGATTTGATATGGTTGAGACTCGCTATC
>CAYNYN010000150.1:0-3593 GCA_964401445.1 uncultured Saprospiraceae bacterium
ACGCTCATGGCAAACGGGAAGCGCTCCATGATGGATTTGGCAATGGCCAATTGCGTGTCGGTATGCGTGCCGGGGTTGGCCACCAGGTCGAGCATGCCGTTGTCGCGCACGTACAGCTCGCGCACGTCCACTTTCACCTTCAGGTGCCCGTCCTGCCCCTCGACCAGTTCGAGGGTGACGGGCAGATCTACCGTCTGGTACAGCTCATTGGTGCCGCAATGGTGCGAGAAAGCCACGTCGTCGTACTGGCCATCGCCATCGGTATCGCCCTTGCCTTCGATTTTGGCGAAGATGTAGGACCCCCAGCCGCTCCAGTAGTGCGACTCCTTGTGCGCCCCCAGCGGGTGCGTCGGCGAATAGTCGGCATCGATGTTGAGGTCGGCTGGCACCCCGATGCCGATGCGCAGGCGCGCATAGCTGCCCACCGGCACCTTGGTCAGGCTGAACGTAACCCCCTCGTTGGCGGCCAGGCTGTCCTGCACCCCATCGAACGAGACGAAGTCGATGTCCAGAATTTCCGTTTCGGCCTGGCTGCCCACAGGCACCAGCGACACGTCGGAGATGAAGAAGTTGAAGCGCTCGAAGAAGACCTTCATGGTGTCGTTGTAGTCGTACTTTTCGTACATCACCAGCGGCTGATCGCCGTAGGTGGCCACGAATTGCAGGTCGAGGTTGGTGGAGGGCCCTTCGGGCTGGCTGTCGCGGCAACTGGAGGACATCAGCACCAGCGCCGCAGCGAGAATGGCGAGATTGCGCAACATGGTAACGAAGTTTTTTGACTGAATAAAGGGGAGAGGTGTGCAGAGGTGTGCCCAAATTTAACTCACTCGGCCGCGATGGTTTCGAGTTTCACGGCCATTGGCAAACGGGCGACAATATGGAAACGCAGCTCGTCGGCCGTTGTTGCGGCAAAATCGATGCCGTCGAACAGCTCCGTGTAGTTGATCACCAAAGTCACGGTGATGTGGCTGCCTTTCGGCAAAAAGACGGGCTCGTCCAGTGCCAGCTCCAGCTCGACGGGTTGCAGCCAGGCCACATCGAGCGTGTCGGTCATGCTGGTGTCGGGCACCACCCAGGCCCGGCCCGAAAAATAGCCTTGGTCGGCATCGAAGAGGATGGAATCGGCCCAGGAACGCAAGGGGTGACCCGATTCGAGACTGGTGGGTTCGAGTGCCCGCTCCAGGCTGTCCAGCCCCATGCGCAGGCGCACGCCGGTCATGTAGCCATCGGCGCGCACCGTGCCCAGCGTCTGCGTCGTGAAGATGTCGCGGTCGGCCACGGCGTAGTTGTCTTCCAGCGCGATGGTGGTGCCGTCGGGCAGGCTGACCGGCAGGGTTTCCTCGACCTGGTGCACCTCGCCATTTTGCGAAAGCAAATGCACATGACTGATCCAGAAGCGGAAGCGCTCCAGGTAGAAGGGGTGACTCGTGTCGGGCCACACCTGCAGCGGTTCGTGGTATTTGAGCGTCACGAGCGTGTCGGGCTGCCCCGGCGGCGCATAGCGGTGCTTGACCGACAGGCGCAACGAAGGCCAGCTACAGCAGTCGGCACAGGCCTCGTCGGCCGTGACGTCGTAGTTGACGGCCTGCGGGTCGAGACACCCCTCTTTCGGCTCGTAACAGCCGGCCAGCAGCAGGACCAGCGCGATGGCAATGCCTGACCTGCTCATCGGGACTGGTCTTTTTTGGCCTTGAGCTGCTGCGCATACTCCTCGACGAGCTTCCTGACGGTGCGCTTCACCTGCACCGAGAAGTCTTTCGACAAAATCCAGTTGTAGTACTGCTTGTCTTTGTACAGGGTCTCGGCCACGGGCTTGCCGATGTACTTGCCGAAGTTGAAGACGATCTCGCCCTTTTCGTTGTACTTGAGGCGGTTGGTCACGTCGACCGTGCGCGGATCCTGGGTGAAGTCGTGGAGGGCCTGCATGTCGTTGCGCACGGGGCGGGGCGTGACGTTGCCATCGGCATCGACGTGGTCCACGTCCTTGTAGCGCTCGAGCTGTCCCTTGAACACCTCGATGGTGGCACGCACGTCGGCCAGGGCGTCGTGGGCGTTCTCCATCTCCTTGCCGCAGTAGAACTTGAGGGCGGCGCGCAGCGTCCGGGGCTCCATGCGGTAGAAGATGCGCTGCACGTCGATGATGCGGCGGCTGTCCACGTCGAAGTCGTAGCCCACCCGCGCGAACTCTTCCATGAGCATGGGCACGTCGTACCGGGCGCAGTTGTAGCCGGCCAGGTCGGCATCGTCGAAGAAGGCCCACAGCTCGTCGGCCACCTGAGCGAAGGTGGGCTTGTTGGCCAGGTCTTCGGGACGGATGCCGTGCACCTGCAGCGCCTCCCAGCCGATGGGTATGCCGGGGTTGATGAGCATCTCGAGCTCACGCGGGGGCCGGCCGTCTTTGAAATATCGGATACCGGCAATCTGGATGATGCGGTCGCGGATGACGTTGAGGCCCGTGGCTTCGACGTCGAAGAAAACCAGATCGCGGTCGAGGTTGAAATCCATGCAGTGAGTTTTTTGCGAAAGCTATTGCAAAAGGCGGCCAAAACCGTCGGTATGGCGGATGCCAAAGGTGCCGTCGGGCTTGCCGTAGATAAAGTACACTTCCAGGCCCATTTGGTTGGCCTTGTCCCAGGCGGCCTCGAGGCCCATGGCCATCAGGGCGGTGGCCCAGGCATCGGCCAGCGCACACTCATCGGCCAGCACCGACACGCTCAGCAGGTCGGTTTGTTGCGGGTAGCCCGTTTTGGGATTGATGATGTGGGCATACTTGCGGCCATCGACCTCGAAGAAATTGCGGTAGTTGCCGGATGTGGCCAGTGCTTTGTCGGTCAGCGCCACCCTGGCAATGATCTCGGTGGCCGGCGCCTCGGGGTCGGGCGTGTTGATGCCCACGAGCCAGGGGGTGCCGCGAGGGCTCCGGCCGCGGGCGCGCACCTCGCCCCCGATTTCGACGAGGTAGTCGCGGATGCCGTGCGATTCGAGCAGGCGCCCCACGGCATCGACGGCCTGCCCCTTGGCGATGGCGCTGAAGTCGAGCTGGGTGCAGGGCATGTCCTTGGTGAGCCAGACGTGGTCGCGGTTCATGCGCAAGTCCACCTTCTCAAAGCCGACGCACTGCAGCAGCGAATCGACCACGGCGCTGTCCACCTGCGTGACGGGGCGCTTCTCGGTGTAGCCGAAGCCCCAGTAGTTGACCAGCGGCATGATGGTCGGCTCGAACCAGCCATCGGACGCCTCCCACACCTGCCGCGCCCGGATGTAGTTTTCCTGAAAGACGACGAAGTAGGGATGCGTGCTTTGCCAGAACTTCAGCACGATGCCCGTGTCGGAACGGTTGAAACGCGAGATGACCGAGTTTTCCACGTAGGTGGACACCTCGTTGTTGATGGTGTCGAGCAACTGCTGGATGTCGTCTCGATATTCGCGGCGCAGCGAGTCGAGGTAGGTGACGTGCCAGGTAGTGCCCATCGTCTGCCCCTCCATGCGCAGGATGTGGGCGCCATTCTCGGCATTTTGGCTGCAGCCAAAAAACAAAACCATTGCCCCGACAAGGAGGCCGTACAGGAAGTATTTCATTGGTCTGGTTTGTA
>CAYNYN010000150.1:3693-4977 GCA_964401445.1 uncultured Saprospiraceae bacterium
TCTCCGCACCCTGCCGCGTTGGCCGCTTCAGACGCCGGTGCCGCGCCGCTCTGCGATCAGGCGGTCGAGCGAGTACCAGCCCGAGCCGATGAGGTAGATGGCCACGTAGGCGGTCAGGTACAGCAGGGCCATTTCCTTTTTCTTCAGCGGGTCGGGCCAGTGGATGTAGAAGGCCGCCACCGCCATGGTGATGATGAGCGGGATGGTGGCCAGGCGCGTGCGCAGGCCGAGGATCAGCAGGATGGCGCAGATGAACTCGGCAAAGGAGGCCAGCGTCAGCGACACCACGGGGCCCATGCCGAAAACGTCGGCAAACTTGGTCGGGTCGCCCGTCAGCAGCTTCATGAACTTGCCGTAGCCATGATTGATGGCCATCAGGCCCCCGAAGACGAGCCGCAAGAGCAGCGAGGCGAGGTCGAAATTTCTCTGGTCCATAACGCACGAATTTTTTACGGCGGCGAAACTACGTGGAAAAGGACAAATGGCCGCATGGTTCGATGCGCTTCGCTCGCCCTATCTTCGCCGGCAAAACAGCACACCCATGTTTACCGGCATCATAGAGGCGTTGGGCAAGGTCGTTGCCATGGAACGCGAAGGCACCAACGTGCACATCACCATCGAATCGCCCCTTTCGCACGAGCTGAAGGTGGACCAGAGTGTGGCGCACGATGGCGTCTGCCTCACGGTGGTGGCCTGCGACCAGCACACGCACACCGTCACCGCCATCGAAGAAACGCTGAAGCGCACCGCCATCGGGCTGTGGGCCCCCGGCCGCCTGGTCAACCTCGAGCGGGCCATGCCGGCCAACGGCCGCCTCGACGGCCATATCGTACAGGGCCACGTGGACGCCACCGGCCGCTGCACGGGCATCGAAGCCCGCGAAGGCAGCCACTACGTCCACTTCGAATACGAACCCAAGCCCGAGCACCTGCTCGTAGACAAGGGCAGCATCTGCATCAATGGCGTCAGCCTGACGGTGGTATCGCCCCAGGAAAACCGCTTCTCGGTGGCCATCATTCCCTACACCTGGCAACACACCAACTTCCACCAGCTGCAGGCAGGCGATCGGGTCAACCTCGAGTTCGACATCATCGGCAAATACATCGCGCGCCACCTGGCGGTCTATGGTGTGAAGGAGAGACGGAGTGATTGAGTGACGGAGTGACAGCTCTTCTTTTGGGCCACTGTAAAAATGGTCGAGGGCCTGGCTCACGCCATGGCGCAACGACGCCACGGCACGCAACGCTTTCTTTCACTCTTCCCTCACTCTCTCCTCACTCACTC
>CAYNYN010000150.1:5077-8405 GCA_964401445.1 uncultured Saprospiraceae bacterium
GGCCTGAGCCGCTCCTTCCACCGCTCGGCCATCTCCCAGGGGATGCCGATCATCTCTTCCAGGTCGATGCGGGCCAGCTGTACCTCGGTTTCGGCCTCGAGCCGCGCCTCGCGGGCGTTGTAGTAGTTGGTCGAGGCGGCGTTCATGTCTTCGTACCGCACTTCGCCGGTGCGGTTCTCGAACATCTTTTGCACGAGCTTGTAGGTGGCTTCGGCATCGGCTTCGGCCAGGGCACGTGCTTCGAGCACCTCGAGCGCCAGCAGGTACTTCTGGTAGCGGCGCAGCACCTCGGCGCGAATGGCCAGCTTCTGCTGGTTGAGCTCGGCCTCGGCCACCTCCACCTCCAGCTCGGCGATGCGCCGCTCGCGGGGTGCCAGCGCGAAGGTGCTCAGCGGCAAGGTGATGGAAAACTGGTAGAGCGGATAGATCACGATGTTGTTGGCCTTCTCTTCCGGCGACGCCAAAAGGTTGGCCAGGCTCACCTCGTTGAGGTTGAATCCGGCCTGCACGTCCTTGGTCCAGCTGCGGCGGGCCTTGACGACCTCTTCTTCCCTGATCTCCTTGTTCAATTCCTTGACCCTGTTCTCGGCAGTATTTTGCCAGGCCAGCTGCACGAGGTATTCCTCGAAGGTGCGGGGGCGCACGTCGCCCGACGGCACCACCAGGTCGTAGTTCACGATTTGGGCGGAAGCCCAGAATGCCCAGCCACTACACAGACATACGAGCAGCAATTTTCTCATCTTCTGATCTTTTCAGTTTCGGATACGCAGCCCTGCCGGCTCAACCGTCGGACTGCACGCCCTCGCGGTACCGGGCCACTTCGCGCTCCAGGGCGTCGAGGCGCGCGACGATTTCCTCGTAGCGGCGCTGCAGCTTGTCGAGGGCCTGCCCCTCTTCTTCGAGCATGCGGTCGAAGGCCCGGAAGTGACGTTCGATGCGCTGGCGCAGCCCTCGGATGTAGTCGTCGAGCTGGCGCGCCACTTCGGTCTCCAGCTTGCTGCGGCCTTCGGCGATGGCTTGCCGGTACTGCTTCAGCACGCGGCGGCGCTGCAGGCTGGTCGAGATGCCCGCGAAGAGCAGGCCCACCGTCGTGAGGATGCCGCCCGTCACGTCGAACACGGCGCCCTGCGCCACCGCTGCAATCACTGCGCCAATCACGGCGATGCCCGAGCCCGTGACGAAATCCTGCCCCAGCCGCTGCTGGTCGCCCGCCAGGTGGGTGGGCACATAGCTGTCGGGGTTTTCGAGGAAGCGGGCAAAGGCCTGTTGCAGGTCGCCCATGATCTGTGCGCGCCGGTCGGCAATGTCGGCGAAGATGTCGTGGTCGGCCTTGAGGATGGTCTGGCTGTTGCGGATCTTCAGGTCGACCATTTTGGCCATCTCCTGGATGGCCAGCGCCAGGTCTTCGATGCCGCCCTGCAGCGTCTGCTGCATCTCGAGCTTGAGCTTTTGGTCGAGGTCTTGCACCAGCTGCTCGAGCCAGGGCTGCAGGCCCGCATCTTTCGAGAAAATGCCTGCCAGGCCACGCCGCAGCACGCCCCAGACCGAGAGGCCCGAGGCCAGCTCCCGCTCCTTCTCGCCCGTAACGCGGTCGTAGCCGGCCAGGATGCGGTCAATGAGGTAACGCGCCTGCTTGTGGGCCATGCCTTCGTGCGTGTCGAGCGTCTCGGCCACGTCGGCGCGGAAGGCGCGGTCGGCCTCGTACTGTCGGCGCCGGTCGTCGAGCCCCTTGCCGATGCGGATGGCGATCTGCCGGGCCAGCTCGATGTTGTTGGCCAGCTTGAGCCAGGGCGCCTTGCCCCCCGTGATGTTTCGGGCGATCCACTGGCGCACCTCGGCAAAGCCGCTGTCCTCCTTGCGCCCTTCCTGCTCCCACTTGGCCGACACGGCAAACACCACCGGCTCGTCGATGCCTTTTTCGCGTGCGTGCTTGCGCACGCCCTCGAGGTTTACGCGCAGCTCCTCGTCGGTGAGCAGGTCTTTTTGCTGCAGCACGAAGATGACCTTCTTGCGCCAGTCGTCGCGGATGTGGTCGAGCAGCTGCCAGGCCGACTGCCGGTAGGGGTTCTTCGCCTCGAACACGAAGACCACCAGGTCGGCTGCCGGGATGAACCGCTCGGTGATCTCCTGGTGGTGCTCGATGATGGTGTTGGTGCCGGGCGTGTCCACGATGGCGAACTCCTGCAGGATGGGCTCGGGCAGATAGATCTTTTTCAGATAGGGGTTCACCTCGACGATCTGCTCTTCGGGGCCCCACACGATCTGCTGGATGGTGTCGGTCATGGGCTGGGGCGCCACCTTGCAGATGTCGCGCCCGGTGTCGAGTAAGGCATTGACGAAGCTGGACTTGCCGGCCTTGACCTCGCCCACGATGACGAACAGGAAGGGCTCGCGGATGCGTTGCCGCAACTCGCTGATCATCTCGCCCAGCTCTTCGTGGCCGATCGAGAGGGTCAGGTCGTGCAACTGTCGCACGATCTCCTCCACACGGTCTCGGTATTCCTGCAGTTTCGGGTTTTTCATTTCGTCGGTAGAATTGGATGAAGGGGGAATTCCCTGCTAAAAAATGGCTCCGGATCGAGCGCCAGCCGTGACGCGTAACCACGTGAATTTCAATCGGACATCATTTATCGTCGATCGATTTTTTCACCAGGCCCTTTGCGCACTCGCTCCATCGCTCTTTCTCTTCGACTGTTCAAGCGTGTGCGCTTCCTCCGTCCCGGATACATCGCTTCAGCACCATGGGTGCTTCCGGGCCGCAGCAAAATAGCAAATCCAGCACGCTCAGGTTGGGCAGGAAGCCGTGCCTTTCGGCAAACACCTGCGGATAGGGCACCGGCACAAAGAACGGATCGGCAGACAAGGGCACCTTCGGTCCCATGCGTGCCCGCAGATCCAGACAGGCCTCGTCCGGGATCGGGTGCCAGCGATCGGTCAGCTCGACGGACACCTCCACACCCATGAGCGCCGACAAAGCCTGCACCCACCGCAAGTCGTAGTCGAACAGGAAGTCGTGCCTTTCGGCAAACAGTGCCTCCACCTCGTCGGCGTAGTGCTCGAACCAGGGGGCTCGCCCATAGGCCGAACGGATCGTCTTCCACGCGGTGCGTGCCCACGGACGATCCCACGCGATGCGCACCTCGCGTATGGGCATCTGCTCGTTTTTGCCCTTCTGCAGCGGGATGCTCAGCCGAATCAGGCCGTTGGGGCCGGCCAGATGCGCGCGGTTGCGCCACGAGCGCTTCACGTAGTGCTCGTGCGCGTCGATGACTACGGTGCCTGCAGCCAGGGCATGTGCCCACCACTGTACCGGCGGCAGCCAGGCGAT
>CAYNYN010000151.1:0-1258 GCA_964401445.1 uncultured Saprospiraceae bacterium
CAGTCAGGCAGGTGTGCCGTGCCTGCAGTTTTGGGCGGCTGCGCCGAATTCCGCAATTTCGCGCAGCGCTTGTCGAGGCGATCAACCATATGTCGGAAAGGGAGGTTGGAACGAATGCGGCAAGGGCACCGTATTGTGAAACCAAAAATCGAAGATTCATGCTGAAGAGTTTGTTGCAGTTGGCGTTGTTGCTGGT
Organism: uncultured Saprospiraceae bacterium; assembly: GCA_964401445.1. Taxonomy (GTDB): domain Bacteria; phylum Bacteroidota; class Bacteroidia; order Chitinophagales; family Saprospiraceae; genus WFYJ01. The sequence continues at coordinate 197 of CAYNYN010000151.1, forward strand.
GGTCGGCATCGTGCTGTACAATTATTTCCTCGGCACGCCCGAAGAGCGCAAGCAGTCGGAAGCGATCTTCCGGGAGGTGGGCGAGCTGGGCAAGTCGGTCGTCGAGCTGGTGAAGAGCGAGAAGGAGAAGTTCGAGGCGGGCAAGTACGACAAGGCGCTCGACAAAATCGGCAGCATCTTTCGCGACATCAAAGCCGCTGCCGGCGATGATCGGGAGATGCTCAGCGAGCTGGATCGGCTCGAGGCCAAGCGCCAGGAGCTGATGGAGCGCTTGCAGCAGCTCGAGGACGAGGCCGTGGACGAGTACGACGAGTTCAGGGCCAAGGGCGACTCGATCGAGAAGGAGGAGCTGAAGCGCGAGCTGGATCGGCTGGTACGTCAGACCGAGCGCCTGATCGAGCAGTTGCAGGCGAAGGAGCAGTGAGCGCGGCGGTGTCCGCTCATTTCATTTGCCGAAAGGCACGCGGGCACACGCGGATGGGCTGCACGTCGTCGATGAGGATGTTGCCCATGTAGCTGAACCGCCCTTCCTGGTGGAAGGCCTCGAGGATGAGGTAGTACAGGTCTTTTTTGGGTCTGAACTCGAACTCGTACACGCGGAAGTCGGCGTGTTCGATGCGCGGGCTTTCGGCCAGCAGCTGGTCGAGGCGGCACTTGCGCGTGCCGCCATAGATGCGCAGCTTGAGTGGTCCGTGATAGCCGTAATAGGTGGGGCTGTGGGCCAGCGCCAGGCGGATGGTGTAGCATTCGCCCTTTTTCAGGGGGCGGCTGAGCCGCTGTCCGATGCTTTCGTAGCTGCCGTCGGGGCGGGTGATGAGGCCCACGTAGGTGTCGCCGTCGTGGGGCTCGTTGGTGACGGCCCAGGGGCCGGGCAGGATGTCGGGCGTGGTGCCGGGCGCGCAGGGATGCCAGCTTGCCGGCGTGGTGGCATCGGCCGGCTCGCCTTCGAAGCTGGGGTTGTCCACACGGGCGGGCTCGAACTGGGCATTTGCCCGAAAGGGCACCAGTGCACACGTAAGCAGGAGCGGCAGGAGGAAGCGACAGGACATGGTTTCGAGGTTT
>CAYNYN010000151.1:1358-6936 GCA_964401445.1 uncultured Saprospiraceae bacterium
GTTTTGGGCATATATTTGCCCGCTCTCGGCAAAGTGTATGCGAATGAGCCAGAAGCGACCAGCAGGAATCCGGGCGGCAGCCAATTACGTCAATGCCACCATCGTGGAGGCGGTGGTGTTGCTCGTGATCGGCGTGTTTGCCTGGCTGCTGATGGACGGTCGGGCGCTGCTGCGCCTGGCGCGCGAGCAGCTCGACGTGCTGGTCGAGCTGCGTGGCGATGCCACCGATGCCCAGCGCGACAGCGTCCTGGCCTGGCTCGAAGCGCAGCCCTGGGTGAAGCCGGGCAGCGTGGAGCTGATCACGCGCGACGAGGCGGCGCGCATGATGCAGGAGGAGCTGGGCGCCGACTTCCTGGAGATGGACATGCCCAACCCGTTTTTCGACGTCATCCGGTTTCACGTGGCCTCCGAGCATTTCCGGCCCGAGTTTTTCAGCTACATACGCAGCCAGACGAAGCAGCTGGCCGGCGTGCGCGATGTGTTCTACCAGCAGGATCTGGTGATGGCCGTGGCGCGCAACGTGACGCGGCTGGGCTGGGCCTTTGCGCTGCTGGCCCTGTTGCTGGCCGTAGTGGCCGGCACGGTGGTCTACCACACCACGCGGCTGGCGCTGTATGCCAATCGCTTCCTGATCAAGAACATGGAGCTCATCGGGGCTACCTGGGGATTCATCGCCCGGCCGTTTCTGGTGCAGAGTGCCGCCGTGGGTGCCGTGGCCGGGCTGATGGCGGCCCTGGGCGTGTGGCTGCTGATGGGGCTGGCCGAAGGACAATTTCCCGAGCTGGCCGTTTTGCAGACCACTTCCCGAAAACTCTGGCTATTTTCGGCCCTGATCGGCGGCGGCGCCCTGCTCAACGTGCTGAGCGCATGGCTCGTGGTGCATCAGTACCTGCGCATGCGGGTCGATGATCTGTATGGCTGAGCGGGGCGGCTGAGGCACGGGCCGCCGCGGAGCCCGCTCAAGTGAGCATGCAAACGACAAAAAGATATCGATATGAGCACACGCAAGAAGAAAGTCATTGCCACTGCAGGCGATTCGCCTTCCGGCAAAACGGCGGCGGCACGCAGCAAGCGGAAGGCGCGCCGCACCGAGGCTGCCGAACCGGCGGAGTTTCCTTTCGGCAAAATCAACTTTCGCTTCATGCTCATCGGGCTGGGCATCATCGCGCTCGGCATGATCCTGATGCTGGGCGGCCGGCAGTCGGACCCCAACGTGTGGGAGCCCGAGGTCATCTACTCGTGGCGCAGGGTGGTGCTGGCCCCCGTCGTCATCCTCGCGGGCCTGCTCGTGGAGGTGTACGCCATTTTTGCGAAAGAAACCGAACGGTCCGAGGGTTGAGACCGGGCCAGGCCCGGACGGGGGCATGCGGCCGATGACCGCCGGTTGAGATGTGCCCCATGGGCGCGATGTCGGGAGGATGCGCTTTCGCAAAATGCGGAATGCCCGTGTGCGTGCCACATGCAAAGACCGGTGCTGCCGGTTTCACCGATTTGCCCGGTTCAACCTGAAAAGAGCATTGCGTAACGTTGCGGCGTTGCGCGAGGGAACCCCTCAACCCTCAACCATTTTTCACAGAGGACTCATTCAAGAAAAAATCCACCACCTGAATGGACGGCATGCTTCGCGCCCTGATTTTGGGCATCGTGCAGGGACTGACCGAATTTTTGCCCGTGAGCAGTAGCGGGCATCTCGAGCTCGCCAAGTATTTCCTCGACGACCACAGCGTGGCCTCACAGAGCATGCTCATGACTGTCACGCTGCACGGCGCCACGGCGCTGAGCACCATCGTCGTTTTCCGAAAGGACATCGCCCGCCTGCTGGCCGGCCTGTTCGAATGGCCGGTACGTGAGGGCAGGCTGCATTTTGGCGAAAGCCAGTTGTACAGCGCCAAGATCGTGTTGTCGATGGTGCCGGCCGCCGTGGTGGGCCTGCTGTTCGACAAGGAGCTGGAGGCGCTGTTCGACCGGCAGGTGCCGCTGGTGTGCATGATGCTGTTCGTCACGGGGCTGCTGCTGTTGCTGGCCGACCGCGCCAGGCACACCGACAAGCAGGTGGGTTTCTGGCACAGCCTGGTCATCGGGCTGGCGCAGGCCGTCGCCATCCTGCCGGGCATCAGCCGCTCGGGCAGCACCATCGCCACCTCGGTGCTGCTCGGCATCGACCGCAACGAGGCGGCCCGGTTCTCGTTCCTGATGGTGGTGCCGCTCATCCTGGGCAAGATGGCCAAGGACATCATGGACGGCGCCTTTGCCCAGAGCACCGAGGGCCTGCTCGTGCTGGGCGTGGGCTTCACCGCGGCCTTCCTGAGTGGTCTGCTGGCTTGCACATGGATGATTTCGCTGGTGCGTCGGGCCAAATTGACGTGGTTTGCCGTCTATTGTTTCGTGGTGGGTGGCGTAGTTTTGCTGGTGTATTATGGCGCCGGTCAGTGAAGATGAATACCGTGTATGGAGGATCTGAAGATTTGAGTAACCGAGGATCTGACGATTGAGATCCCTGCAAAAAATGGTTGAGGGTGTAGCGTTGAGGGTTGAGAGCTTGAGTTTAAAGTTGATTTTCAAGGTTGTCGTGAATTCAACTTGGGTGTCCATCGTCCATCGTCCATCGACTTTTTGCAGTAGAATCACGGTTGAGATCCCAATTTCATCAGAGCCTGCCCCAAGTCTCGGGGACAACCCGCTTTCACCAAACTCAGTGATCCTCTGTGTATCCTCTGTGAAACTCTGTGTAGCAAATAAACTGCGGTTTTGAACGAGTATAAATCCGTGGGCATCGACATGCTTCGCATGCCTCCAATTTTGGCGAAAGCCGGACGCTTATGCGCATAACGACATGCATTTTCATTTTGTGGGTGTGCTGCCTGCCGGGGGCCCCGGGCCAGACGCTGCCCGAGGGCTTCAGCGACGAGGTGGTGGCCGAAGGGCTGGACCGGCCCGTGGGCATCGTGTTCGACGAGGCGGGCCAGGGCTACGTGTGGGACAAGGCCGGCCGCATCTACGTGCTGCCCCCCGACGGTGCGCTGAGCGACCCGCCCGTGCTCGACCTCTCCGACGAGGTGGGCGACTGGGACGACCACGGCCTCATGTCGGTGGCGCTGCACCCGGCATTCCTGCTCAACGGCTACATCTACCTGCTCTACGTGGTGGATCGCCACCACCTCATGACTGCCGGCACGCCCGCCTACGACTCGACGGCCAACTGGTACAAGGAGGCCACCATCGCCCGCATCACGCGCTATCGGCTCGATCCGGCATCCGGCTTTCGCCAAATACTGCCCGGCTCGCGCAAGGTCATCCTCGGCGCCACGCCCGACGACGGCTTCCCCATCCTGATGGGCAGCCACGGCGCCGGCACGCTGGCCTTTGGCAGTGACGGCACCCTGCTGGCCTCGTGTGGCGACGGCGGCAGCTTCGAGTCGGTGGATGCCGGCAGCGACCCCCACACCTATTTTGCGCAAGCGCTCGAAGATGGCATCCTTTCGGAAAAAACGAACATCGGCTCGTGGCGCGCCCAGCTGGTCGATGCGCTCAACGGCAAAATCATCCGCATCGACCCCGAGACGGGCGAGGGCCTGCCGAGCAACCCCTGGTACGATCCCGAACATCCGCGGGCGGCGCGCTCGCGCGTGTGGACGCTGGGCCTGCGCCAGCCCTTCCGCTTCTTCGTCGACGACCATACGGGCGGCCACCTGCCCGAGGAGGGGCGGCCCGGGCGCCTCGTCATCGGCGACGTGGGTGCAGGGGCATGGGAAGAGATCGACGTGGTGGACACGCCCGGCATGAACCTGGGCTGGCCGCTCTGGGAAGGCTTCGGCATCAACTGGGGTCACTACCTCGAGCCGGCACCCAACCCCGATGCGCCCAACCCGCTGTACGGACACAACGGCTGCGACCAGTCGCATTTCACCTTTCACGACCTCATCCACCAGCCACGCGCGGGCGGCAACGCCGACGCGTTTGTCAACCCCTGTGATCCGCAGCAGCTCGTGCCACCCGGGGTGCCGGTGTTCGTGCATCACCGCCCCGTGCTGAGCTGGAGCAACCGCCTGTGGAACCCGCCGCCCCGGGTCCTGTTGCCCGCTTTCGATGCCGAGGGCAACGCCGCGACCGTTGATCTGGGCACCGACGAGGCGCCCGTGGCCGGGCAGCCCTTCGACGGCTACTCCGCCATCGCCGGCTTCGTGTGCCATGGCGACAACTTCCCCGACGCGTGGCAGGGCAAGGTCTTCATCGCCGACTTTTCGGGCTGGATCAAGGCGCTCACGCTCGACGAGGCCGGCCAGGTGACGGCCATCGACACCTTCCTGCAGACGACCAAGGGGATCGTGCACCTGGCGCAAAATCCGGCCGACGGATGCCTGTACTACGTGCACATCTTCGACGGCACGGTACATCGCGTGTGCCATGGCGGCACGCCGCGCCCCGTGGCGGCCATCGCTGCCGACAAGCAGTATGGCCCCTCGCCGCTGACCGTCCAGTTCGACGGCAGCGGGGCACATCATCCTTTTGGCTGGCCGCTGTCGTGGCACTGGGACTTCGGCGACGGCAGCACCAGCACCGAGGTGTCGCCCCAACACGTCTTCACGGCACCCGACGACGGGCCGCATGCCTGGACCGTGACGCTCACCGTGCGCGACTCGCTGGGGCAGGAAGACCAGGCCACCATGGTGGTGTCGGCCAACAACACGCCGCCGCAGGTGACCATCACCTCGCCCGCCGAAGGGGCCGCCTTTCCCGTGACCGATTACTCGTTCGTCCGGCTGTCGGCCGAGGTGTCCGATGCCGAGCACGACACGGCCGCACTCGACTGGACGTGGCAGGTGTTTTTCCACCACAATCTGCACTACCATCCCGAGCCGCCACTGCACGCACGCCAGCCCTGGGTGGTCTTCGATCCCGTGGGCTGCGCCAGCGAGCTGTACTGGTACCGCGTGCAGGTGCGCGTGACCGACCCGGCCGGGCTGAGCACGGTGGCCGAGCGCGAGGTGCATCCCTGGTGCGATGCCGATGAGGTGGCCGCCGCATGGACGCGTGCCGAGCCCGCCGAGGGTGGGGTGGCGCTGGCCTGGCAGGTGGACAGCCCCTGGCCCGTGCAGCGCAGCGTGGTGGAGCGCTACCAGCACCGCCGGTTCGAGCCGGTGGGCGTGGTGGAGGCCGCTGGCACCAGCCAGTTCGCTGCCGCATGGCTCGATGAGGCGCCCCTTTCGGGGAAAAACCTGTATCGCATCCGCATCGAGATGGTGGATGGGCGCTGGACGTACACGTCACAGCGAGAAGTGTTTTATTTGCCGGAAGGCGAGGCGCAAGCCTGGCCCAACCCCGCCAGCGAGTCGCTGCACGTCCTGCTGGAAAAGGCGGAAAACGACCGCATCGAATTGCGTTTGTACGATCTTGCGGGCCGACGACTGCACCGGCAGCGCCTGGATGCCGAGCCGGGGCAGTATTTCGAAGGGACCCTTCCGGTAGGGCATCTGCCGACGGGCTGGTATGTCTGGCAGCTCATCGACGGCAAGCGGCAATTCGGCGGGCGCGTGCTGGTGGTGCATTGAGCGTAGCCGGCCCCGCAGTCGGCAGATGG
>CAYNYN010000151.1:7036-8401 GCA_964401445.1 uncultured Saprospiraceae bacterium
GTCCATCGTCTATCGTCCATCGTCCATCGACATTTCTCAGTAAACGCAAACATGGAAAACAAACCAAACAACCTGATGACCTGGCTGAAACGACTGGGATTGGCCGGTTTCCTGTTTTTCCTTGCCAAAGGGCTCGTCTGGCTGTTCATCTTTTTCCAGATGGGCAAATGTGCCGTAGATGCGGCCAGTTGACGCACTGTTTGCAACACCCAACCGAATGAAGATATGGAGCTGATCGTCAAGACTTTTCAGGGACTGGAAGAGGTGCTGGCCCGCGAGCTGGAAGGCATAGGCGCCCAGGGTGTGTTGCCCAAGAACCGGGCGGTGCGCTGCGAGGGCGACCTGGAAGTGCTGTACCGCGCCAACTACGAGGTGCGCACGGCCTTGCGCGTGTTGGTGCCTCTGTTCAGCTTTTTCGCCGGCGACGAGGAGGAGTTCTACGTGCAGATGCGCGGCTTCGACTGGTCGGAGGTGCTGGGCCCCGACGACACGCTGGCAGTGGATGCCACCACGGCCGGCGAGGTGTTCCGCCACAGCAAGTACATCGCCCTCAAGGCCAAGGATGCCATCGTCGACCAGTTTCGCGACAAGTTCGGGCGGCGCCCCTCGGTAGAGGTGGCTCAACCCACCGTGCGCGTGCACGTCCACATCACCGGCACCGAGTGTCAGGTGTCGCTCGACAGCTCGGGCGAGAGCCTGCACCGGCGCGGCTATCGCCTCGAAGGGGGGCCGGCCCCCATCAACGAGGCGCTGGCGGCCGGCATGCTGCTGCTGGCCGGCTACGACGGCAGCGGCCACTTCGTCGATCCCATGTGCGGCACGGGCACGCTGGTGATCGAGGCGGCCATGATCGCCACGAACACGCCGCCGCAGATCAACCGCAAGTGGTTCGGCTTCAAGAGCTGGCGCAACTTCGACGGCAAGCTCTGGCGCCGCATTTTGCGCGAAGCGCGCAAAAATCGCAGGCCGCCCAAAAACATCCTCCTGGGCAGCGACCGCGACCGGCGTGCCGTGCGCACCGCCCGCAAGAACGCCAACGTGGTGGGCTTCATGGACGAGATACGCTGGGAGCAGCAGGACATCCGGCAGATACATCCGCCCGAGCCCGTGCCTGGCAGCATGGTCGTGTCCAACCCGCCCTACGACGAGCGCCTTGCGGCAAACGACGCTTTCTACAAGATGCTGGGCGACGTGCTCAAGCAGCGCTTCACCGGCTACGACGCATGGCTCATCAGCTCCAACCGCCATGCCATGAAGCGCATCGGCCTGCGCGCCAGCGAGAAGATCACGCTCTACAACGGTCCGCTGGAGTGCACCTTCAACCACTACGAGCTTTTTGCCGGAAGGCAGGAAGAGAAGGAGAGA
>CAYNYN010000152.1:0-8300 GCA_964401445.1 uncultured Saprospiraceae bacterium
GGGAACTGCGGGTAAATGCCCGCTGCACTCGCGACGATGGACGATGGACGATGGCTTACGTCGTCACGCGTTACGCGTCACGCCGTCACGATGTTACGCGTCACGAAAAAAAAAGCGTTGCAAGCCGATAAGCCGGATTCTGTCAGGCCCAAAGGGCCCGTCCTGCCATTTATCTGGGTCCGCCCTCGCGAGCGGACTCTATCTGCCTACCCCCTTCGACAAGGCACGCAGCCTTACCGGGCGCGCAACCCGGCTGTCTCGGCTTCGGCCACTGGCCGAAGCGTGCGACAATCGAAGTGTACATGGCATTTCAACCCACGAGGTTTGTCCACGCCGGCGGTTACCCGTCGGCGCCGTGCGCTCTTACCGCACGTTTTCACCCTTGCCCTTACCCCGAGGGGCAGTGGGCGGTATGGTTTCTGTGACACTTTCTGTGCGCCGGCCCTCGCGAGCCGACGCCCCACCCGTTAGGTGGCGTGGTGCGCTACGTTGTCCGGACTTTCCTCGTCCCGGCACGGGGCCGGTCCGCGGCAGGATGGCTTGCAACGCTATGTTTTCGATGTGCCTTGCAGCTTTCGCAAGGACCTTTTTTCAACAAAAAACTTGCCGACAAGGTTTGCGCCGAAAATGAGCATTCGGCCAGCCTCTTTCCACAATACAGGCCCCTCATTTGCCGGCGAGCGCTTCGGCTTCGTGCTCGTTGAGCCAGCGGATGCAGGCCACGTCTTCGGCGTCCTCGCTGATGCCGGTGCTGAACCAGGCGTCGAGGATCTCTTTGGCCACCTGTTCGCTGGTGAGGCGCAGGCTCATGCACAACACGTTGGCGTCGTTCCAGAGGCGCGCGCCGCGTGCCGTCTCGGCATCGGCACAGAGGGCCGCCCGGATGCCGCGCACCTTGTTGGCGGCGATGCTGATGCCCGTGCCCGTCCAGCAGAAGAGCACCGCCTGGTCGAACTCGCCACGCGCCACGCGGCGCGCCACGTCCATGCCCACCTCGGGCCAGGGGGCGCTGCCCGTGACGAGTGCACCAAAAGTGGTCACCTCGTGCCCGCGCTTGCGCAGCTCTTCGACCACGACGTCGGTCAGATGGGTGTGCATGTCGCTTCCTACGGCAATCTTCATGGCGCTCGTTTTTTGGAATGCAAAGTTATGGCGGATCAATGACTGTCGGTCGGCCTCGCTCCACGCCTGTCTCCCTCACCGCAGCTTTCTGGCCCGGGAAGACGAAGTGAGATCCCATCGTCTTTCGTCCATCGACTGTTTCAGCAGACTCATACCGGAATCTTCTCCACCTCGTAGATCGAATTCACCTTGCCGGCAAAAACACACCAGAAGTCGGGGTCTTGGTGGAGCTGCACCACCTCGGTGGGCCGGCCGTCGTCGATGAAATTGGCTTTCAGCTTCGACTTGATGGTGAACAGCGAGTGGTAGTACCGGAAGCGCACGTCGGGATGGAAATACTGGCGGATCTGTGCCAGCATCTTGCGGTAGTGCGAGCGCGGCCGCGCCGGACAGGCATTGCACTGCCCCTGGAAATCGGGCCGGCAATGGGTCACCTCATCCATGCAGTCGAAATGGGGTGCTTCCTCATAGGACACCTTGTGGTGCGTATAGGCCACGCTCGAGAGCGACAGCAGGCCCGTTTTGCCGAAAGGCATGATGCTGGCAAAAGGCCCGTCCATGACGGTCAGGCCCAGCGCCTCGAAGTCGGGCGAGGTGAGCAGCGCGATCTCGGAAATCTCGTGCATCAGCTCGATGGGCGGCAGCCCGAACAGGCGGTTGACGGCATTGGTGGCCGAGTAGGTGGCATTGACCACGAGGGGCGCGCGCAGCGTCAGGCGCGCCTGCTCGTCGAGCCGCGTGGCCTCCATCAGCCAGGCATCCCCCGCACGCTCGGCCTGCCCGATGCGCGTGGCGACGTACAGATGGATGCCTGCCTCCTGCTCGACCTGTCTGCGGTAATGGTTGGCCATGAGCACGGGGTCGAAACTGTGCTCGACGGTGGCGTAGAGCGCCTCGATGCGCTCGAAGTTGAACAGCGGGTGCTCGTCGATGCGCCGGCAGACGATGCCGAGATAGTCGCAGAAGCGCTCGAACTGGGCCGCGTCGGTCAGCGAGCCGAAGCGGTCGATGGCGTAGTATTTCTCGAAACTGAAATTGATGAAGGGCTTGTGCTCCTCGGTGAAGCGCGCGCGGTGCTCGTCGCTCATGCGCGCCGTGGCGATGCTGCGCGGATAGTGATAGCCGCCGTGCAGGCGCGCCTGATTGACCATGGAGGCCTTGGTGAACAGGTGCGTCTCTTTTTCGACCAGGGCCACCTGCAGGCCCTTTCGGGCAAAATGCAGCGCAGCATAGATGCCGAAAATGCCGCCGCCGATCACGACCGCATCGAAGTTATGGATTTGCGTTTGGCTCATTGCGAAGCAAGCGTTTGTCGCATCTTTTCAAACAGCGGACCCCATGCCGCTTGTTGTGCCATGCGGCCGGCCTGTGCGAGGGTATCTTCCAGTTGCGCTGCCGACGAGGGCCCCAGCACGGCCCGCCCGACGCGGGGATGGCACAGCGCATGGCACAGGCCCAGCTCGCTGAAGGACTGCACGCGGCGGTCGGGATGGTCGGCATTCCATCGCTGCACCATCTGGCGCAAGGCCTCCATGATCGGCGGCTCATCGGGCTTGCCCGTACGCACCACCCACGAGCTGTCGGGGCGATAGGCGCTCGGGTCGAGCTTCAGCCCGCCGGCATTGATGCCATAGGCCACGAACTCGGCCAGGGGAAACAAGGGCGCGTAGCGTTCCAGGTCCGACTGCACGGGGTTGTGCTTCACCTGCACGAGACAGCGCCCCTCCTGCCCTGCCAGCACCGCTGCCCACACCTCCGGATGCCGGAGGCCCGACAGCCCGAGGCGCAGGCCTTCGGCCCGAGCCTGCTGCAGGGCCCGCCACGATTCGGCCACGGCCTCGCGCTCGGCGCGGTTGTCCCAGTGCACGCCGAAGACGTCGAGGTTGTCGCCGAAGAGGTAGCGGTAGTGCTCGAGCGCCAACAGCAGAAAGCCTTCCGACAGGTTGTGGTCGGGGCTGCGCTCGTTGGTCAGGCTGCCCACCTTGATCCAGATGCGCAGGTCCCGCACGCCATGCGCCCGGATCCACTCGGCCAGCCAGTTTTCCGCCAGGCGGAAATGCTCCGGCACCCCGTCGATGGGATAATTCGTGGCCGTGTCCACCTGCCGATATCCGGCCTCGTACCACCGGTCGAGCAGGGCCATGGCGGTTTCCTTGCCGATGGTCCAGCCCCACATGGCCGTGCCCAGCCAGAGCCGGTCGGAAAGCGAGGATTGGTTACTCATTTACGATCGCGGTTGTGAGGTAAAAACGTGACGCGTGACGCGTAACACGTGACGCGTAACATCCATCGTCTATCGTCCATCGTCCATCGACTTTTTGCAGAAGACTCAGTATTTGAAAAACTGAGGAACCGATTAGCCCGATTCCACCAATTCCACCGATTCCACCTGAACTGAGGACACTCCTCACTCCTCTCTCTTCACTCCTCACACCTCACAGTCCCAACTCTTTCTTCCTCTTTTTCAGTGCGCGCATGCCCTTCAGGTATTTGATGGCCAGCGGCACGATCTTCACGCGGCTGCTCGACACGTCGTCGGTCCACTTGACGGGCAGCTCGTAGATGCGCGCACCCAGCCATTCGGCCACGGTCAGCAGCTCGGTGCTGAAGAACCAGCCATCGTTCTGCGCACCCGCCTCGTACAGGCGCGGGTACCATTCGCGCCGCAGCCATTTGAAGCCGCACATGCCGTCGCTGAAGCCGACGCCGAGATACCATTTGAGGATGAGGTTGAAGGCGCGGCTGCTGATCTCGCGTTTGAGCGGCCGGCCGACGACCTGCGCTTTGGGATGCAGGCGCGTGGCATACACGATGTCGTAGCCCTGGTTGGCAATGGCGCTGTAGGCCTCGAGGAAATGCGACAGGTCGGTGGCCAGGTCGAGGTCCATGTAGCCGACGATGTCGGCCTGCGACTGGCCCCAGCTGTGCTTGAGCGCCAGGCCGACCCCCTTGCGGGGCACGCGCAGGTAGCGCACGCCCGGCAGCTGGCCTTCCAGCTCGCGCGCGATGTCGGGCGTGCGGTCCGTGGAGCCGTTGTCGGCAATGATGATCTGCCATTGTCCCTCGGTGGGGAAATGCCGTTTCAGGAAATCGTACAGGATGCCCACCTGTCGCGCCAGCGTGGGCTCTTCGTTCAATACGGGAATGGTGACGTCGAATGTCATCATGTCTGGGTAATGCGGTTTTTCGTCGAACGGATTGCTCGCCCGCGGGCTTTTTGCCCATTCTTGCGGGGCAGGCCGAAAGATCGGTTTTTCCAAAAGAAACGGCGGGCTTCTGTTTTGTTGTGGATACCCGGCCTATTGCTTTTCTTTGTAGCACACGAACTTTTGCTCACCAACCAAAACATCACTACGCATGGATAATCCGGCAAAAAATCTCAAACCCAAGTCGTTCTGGCAGCGACCGGAAGGCGTGACCGGCCTGATCTTCCTGGCTGCCCTCGTGCTGGGTGGAGGATATTTGTTCGTCACCTATCTGCCCGTGCTGGTTTCGCTTGCGCAAAACACGCTCTACCTGGCGCTGATGCTGGCCGCCCTGGGCGCCATCCTGTACATGGTGCTCGACCCCAAGATGCGCAACCTCATCGCCTATGGCTACAAGAGCGTCATGCGCTGGATCACGGGCCTGTTCATCCAGCTCGACCCCATCGGCATCCTCAAGTCGTACATCGAAGACCTGGAGGACAACCTGCGCAAGATGAACAAGCAGATCACGAAGCTGCGGGCGCAGATGCACCAGTTGCGCGAGCTGATCCACAACAACCAGAAAGAGATTCAGACCAACCTGCGCATGGCCAGCAAGGCCAAGGAGCAGGACAAGCGCTCGGTGGTCATCCTGAAAAGCCGCAAGGCCGGCCGACTGAAGGAGTCGAACATGCGCCTCGAAGACCTCTACAAGAAAATGGAGGTGCTCTACCGCGTGCTGACGCGCATGTATGAAAACTCGCAGATCCTGCTGGAAGACCTCAAGGACCAGGTGGCCGTCAAGGAGCAGGAGCGCAAGGCCATCCGCGCCAGCCACAGCGCCATGCGCTCGGCCATGAGCGTCATCTCGGGCGATCCCGACAAGCGCGCCATGTTCGACGCCGCCATGGAAGCCATCGCCGAAGACGTCAGCGAGAAGGTCAGCGAGATGGAGCGCTTCATGGAGCTGTCGGCAACCTTCATGGACAGCATCGACCTGCAGAACGGCATCTTCGAAGAAGAGGGCCTGCGCATGCTCGAACAGTGGGAAAAAGAAGGCATCTCCAAGCTGCTGGGCGATGAGAAAGAGATGCTCCTGCTGCAAGCCAACAGCGACGAAGACGTGCTCGACCTCGACAGCCCCGCTGCCCGGCCCCAGGAGCGCACCAGCGGCAACAGAAGCAACCAGTACGACACCTTCTTCGAATGATCAACCGGCACGAAGGCGGTGTGGCGGCGCACCGCCTTCGCGGCTCAAGAAACGAGCCCATGGACCCGAATGCCCTTCTTTTTCGCGAACAGCAGCGGTTCGATCAGTGGTGGGTCATCCTGTCGCTGGGCATGGTGGCGGTGTTCGTCGCGTACAAGTTCTGGTTGGTGTGGCAGAGCGGCCAGCCGATGCATCGGGTGAGCTGGCTGCTGCTGGGCGTGCCGGTACTCATCATCCTGTTTTTCACGACGCTCCGCCTCGACACGGAGATTTCGACTGAAGGGGTGCGCGTACGCTTCTTTCCCTTCGTCGACCGGTTCATCCCGAGTGCGGAGATCGAAAGCGCCACGGTACGGAAATACAACCCGGTGACCGAGTTCGGCGGCTGGGGCATCCGCTGGGGTACCAAGGGACGCGTGGCCTATTCGACCCGTGGCGACATGGCGATCGTGTTGCAGCTAAGGTCGGGACAGACCGTTTACATCGGCACGCGCAAACCGGAGGAGGCGCGCCAGGCGCTGCGCGCTGCCGGCCTGCCCGTGCAAGAGCCTATCGATCAATAAATGGGGCCGCTTGCCGCCCCCTCAACCCGCAAGCCTATGAAGCCGATTGCCGTCACCCTCTCGCTGTGTACCCTGCTTGCCGGCATGGCCCTGGCACAAAGCCCCATCGAGCTCAGCGGTCACGTCCATTGCCTCAACGACTTCCCCATGGGCGAGGTCGTGGTGCAGGTGCAGGCGCCCGACGGGGCCATCTATCACACCACTACCGACCTTGAAGGCTATTGGGAAGTCAAGGTGCCCGAGCCCGGCACCTATACCCTGTCGGTCGAGGGCGGACCGGCGCCGGCCGAGCTGATCGTGGTGTCCACCTTCGACGTGTTGCTGATGAAGATGCACATCCTGCAGATCCAGCCGCTCACCCCCGTCCAGCTGCTGGCCGCCGACGTCAACCACAGCGGGAGCGTAACCGTCCTCGACGCCATCCTCATGATCCAGTACATCCTCGACCCCGTGAGCAACGACCTGGGCACCGAGTGGCACTATGTGGCCGACCCCGCCGGCATGCTCACCGGCTTCATACTCGACATCCAGACCGATACCGACCAGCTCGACCTGATTGGCTACCGCACGGGTGACCTCAACGCCTCTGCGTGTCCTCAGTAAGGATCAACCATTCGGCCAGCAGGCTCATTTCATGTGTGTGCCGCGCAACTGCGACATGGGCACACGCACAAACATAAATTCGACCGACATGTGGGCATTCCTCTATGAAACGGGATTCTGGCTGGCCGTGGCTTCGCTCGTGGCCTGGGTGTTCGTGGCCAGCACCTACCGGTGGTACCGCTACCTGGTGTGGGCCTTCATCATCGGCGTGGCGGCCTGGGGGGCGGCCTGGCTGTTCGGCGTGTGGGGGCTGGGCTTCAAGCTGTGGGTCGGCGCGCGCGACCTGCTGGTGGCCGGGCTCATGCTGCTGGCTGCCACATTCGTGAAAAGGGCGCCCTCCGCCTGGCACTGGCTGGCCTGGCTGATCGTGCCCGTGGGCTTCCTGCTGTATCACGACAACCTCAGGGCCACATTTGCCGAAAGGCAAAATGGCGCAAAAGACATGGAGGTTCCCATAGGCCAGGAAATACCGCTCGACCCCGAGGGCGAGCTGCTTGTGGAGGTGCGCGAGCCGGCTGACCCGGCCATGCTGCAGGCGGCCCTGGCACCCTTTGGCATCGAGCCGGTGCGGGCATTCGCTCCGGCCGCACCCGAAACCACTCACCTCGACGCCTGGTACGTGGTGGACGTGCCGCCGACGGTAGCGCTGGCACGCGTGAAGGAGGCGCTCACGCAGATCGAAGGCGTGGAATGGGTGGAAGAGAACGAGCAGGTGCATGCCAGACCACTGCCGGCAAGCCCGCCCCAACGCCGCGGCGACGAGCTGGGCGTCAACGATCCCGAGGCGGCGCGCCAATGGGGTCTCGGCCCTACCGGCATGGCTGCAGCCTACCGCATGCTGGCGGGCCTCCAGCCGAAAAAAACGGCACTCGTCGCCATCCTCGACTCGGGTGTGGACGCCCGGCATGAGGACCTCAAGGGGCAATACGTGTCGCAAGGACCGCGCAACGATCGCGACGTGCTGGGCCATGGCACCCACGTGGCCGGCATCGCCGGCGCCGTCACCAACAATGGTATTGGCGTGGCCGGCCCCGCCCCGAACGATGCCTTCCTGCGCGTGACCAGCATCAAAGTGCTGTCGGACAACGGCACCGGCTCACAGCGCACCATCATCGACGGCATCATCCGGGCAGCCGACGCCGGCGCCGACGTGATCAACCTGTCGCTGGGTGGACCGAGCACCACGACACGCCAGCGCGCCTACGAGCAGGCCGTCCGGTATGCTGCAGATCGGGGCGCCATCGTGGTGGCTGCCGCCGGCAACGCCAACAGCGACGCGCGCCGCTT
Source organism: uncultured Saprospiraceae bacterium (assembly GCA_964401445.1). GTDB lineage: Bacteria > Bacteroidota > Bacteroidia > Chitinophagales > Saprospiraceae > WFYJ01. The sequence goes on from CAYNYN010000152.1 coordinate 7,971, forward strand.
CGCACCGGCCAACGTGCCCGGCCTGATCAGCGTGGCCGCCGTGGACACCAACCTCAACAAGGCTTCCTTTTCCAACTTCGTCACCCACCTCGACATGGGCATCGCGGCCCCCGGTACGGCCATCCACTCCACCCTGCCCAACGACCGCTACGCCCCGCTCAGCGGCACCTCGATGGCCGCGCCCTTCATCGCGGGCGTGCTGGGCCTCATGAAAGCCCTGCGCCCCGAGCTGGATGCCGAAACGGCATGGCAGATCCTCGACCGCACCGGACGAAAAACCGGCGACACGCGCGCCACGGGCAAGCTGGTGCAGGTGGACAAGGCGATCGG
>CAYNYN010000153.1:0-4783 GCA_964401445.1 uncultured Saprospiraceae bacterium
CCATCTTTGCCCCATGGCCGGACTCTACCTGCACATCCCTTTTTGCCGAAAGGCATGTCACTACTGCAACTTCCACTTCAGCACCTCGCAGCGGCTGCGCGGGCAGGTGGTGGAGGCTCTGTGCAGGGAGCTGGAGCTGCGGCGCGACTTCCTCGGCGGGCAGCCCCTCGAGACGCTCTACCTGGGCGGCGGCACGCCCTCGCTGCTGGCCGAGGACGAGCTGTGGCGCCTGTTCGAGACGGTGGCGCGCCACTACGCGCTGCAGCCCGGGGCCGAGGTGACGCTGGAGGCCAACCCCGAAGACCTGACGGCTGCTCGGCTGGCGGCCTTCCGGCAAATGCCCGTCAACCGGCTGAGCATCGGCATCCAGTCGTTTCGCGACGAAGACCTGCGCTTCATGAACCGCAACCACGACGCGGCCACGGCGCGCGCGGCCGTCCTGCGCGCCCAGGATGCCGGCTTCGACAACATCACCATCGACCTCATCTACGGCACGCCCGGCCTCGACGAGGGGGCCTGGGCGCGCAACGTGGAGGAAGCCCTCGCCCTCGGCGTGCCCCACATCTCGGCCTACTGCCTGACGGTGGAGCCGCGCACGGCCCTGGCCCACTTCGTGCAGCAGGGGCGCGTGCCCGACGTGGACGACGCGCTGGCCGTGGCCCAGTTCGAGCACCTCATCGACCGGCTCGAGGCGGCGGGCTTCGTGCACTACGAGATCAGCAACTTCGGCAAACCGGGCTACTGGTCGCGCCACAACACCGCCTACTGGCTGGGCAAGCCCTACCTGGGCATCGGCCCCTCGGCCCACTCGTACGACGGTCGCGCCCGCTACTGGAACGTGGCCCACAACCCGCGCTACGTCCAGGCCATCATGGCGGGCACGCTGCCGCTGGAGCGCGAGCTGCTGCGCCCGGCCGACTGCTACAACGAGTACGTCATGGTGCGGCTGCGCACGGTGTGGGGCGTCCGCACCGACGAGCTGGAGGCCATGGGGCCGCAGTGGAAAGACTGCTTCCTGAAGGAGGTGGCGCCCTTCCGCGAGCAGGGGCTGGTCGCGGAGCGCGAAGGCGTGTGGCGGCTGACGCGGCAGGGCAAGCGTTTTGCCGACCGCATCGCTGCCGCGCTCTTCTTCACCGATTGAGCAGGGGGCCCTCGTCGAAAAGTCGGAACATTGTTGTCGGGCCAGGGCGTTATTTGTACGAACCGCAAAAACGACGCAAATGACATTTTCCTTCCGTTCCAACGGCATCTGGTCGCTGCTCGTCATGGTGCTGGTGCTCGTGGGCCTGTTCTACCTGGCGCGGGGCGTGTACATCGTGCTGTCGTGGGCCACGCCCGTGCTGCTCATCGCCGCCGCCGTGCTCGACTACAAGGTGTTCGTCCGTTTTGCCCGCTACGTCATCCGGCTGTTGCAGGAGAGCCCCTTGCTGGGCGTGCTCGTGGTGGTGCTGAGCGTGGTGGCGCTGCCGCTGCTGGCTGCCATGCTCTTCTTCCAGGCGCTGGCCTCGTACCAGAGCGACCGCATCCGGAAAGAGCTCGAGCGGCGCACGCAGGGCGAATGGGCCGAGTATGAAGAAGTGGAAATCGTGGAGACGGCCGACGAACCCGAACAGCCCGCTACGCCCCGCCTCGAGCGCCCCGAGCCGGTCAAACGCCGCCCCGACGACACGGCCGATTACGAACAACTCTTCGACTGAGCATGGCCTGGTGGTGGCTTGCCGGCGCGGTTTTCCCTTTGGCCTACGCCCTGATGATGGCATGGCTGTGGCGCGGCTGGCGCCGCCTGCCCGAAGTGCAGCCCGCGGGGGCGCCGCTCACCGCCTTTACCGTCGTGGTGCCTGCCCGCAACGAAAGCCGCCACCTGGCGCGCTGCCTCGAGGCGCTCTGCGCGCAGGACTATCCCCGCCCGCGCTTCCGCATCGTCGTGGTGGACGACCACAGCGAAGACGAGACGGCGGCCATCGCGCGTCGCTATGCCGGTCGCGGCGTCGAGCTGCTGCAACTCGCCTTGCTGCCCGGTGCGCCTGCCGGCAAAAAGGCAGCCCTCGCCGCCGCCATCGCACGGGCCGACACCCCCTGGATCGCCACCACCGACGCCGACACCACGGTGCCGCCCGCCTGGCTGCGCCACTTCGACGCGGCCATACGCCAGACCGACTGCCTGATGGTGGGCAGCGCCGTGCTGTTCGAGCCGGCACCCGGCCTGTGGGCCTGCTTCCAGCAGCTCGACTACCTGGGCACCATGGGCCTGACGGGCGGCGGCATGGCGTGGCGCGGCCCTTTCCTGTCCAATGGCGCCAGCCTGGCTTTCGCCAAAAAGGCATGGCAGGCCGTGGGCGGCTATGGGGGCACCACCCACCGCGCCAGCGGCGACGACATGCTGCTGCAGCAGAAATTTGCCCGCCGGTGGCCCCACCGCCTTTTCTGGCTGAAAAACCCTGCTGCGGCCGTGCGCACCCCGCCCCAGCCCGACCTGGGCCGCCTGTGGCGCCAGCGCCGCCGCTGGGCCAGCAAGGCGCACGACTACCACGACCGCCGCATGGCGCTGGTGCAGGCCGTGGCTTTTGGCGTCAGCCTGCAGGCGCTGGCGGGCGCGCTGCTCGCCCCGCTCTGGGCACCGGCCGCGGCCGCGGCGCTGCTGGCCTGGTCGGTGCGCGGCCTGACCGACTGGCTGTGGCTGCGCATGCTGGCCCGCCATTTTGGCGAAAGCCGCAGCCTGCGCTGCTATCTGCCGTCGCTGGTGCTGCACGTGTGCTACGTGGTGGCCATGGGGCTGGCCAGCTTCGGCGCGCGGCCCTACGAGTGGAAGGGGCGGCGCGTGCGTTAGCGCAGAAGTTCGTAAGCTCGCACCGCATGAAGGCGTGGAACCTCGATATGGCGCTGCAGGCCCCCGACCAGGTCACCGAGCTGTACCTCACGGGCCGCCAGCTCGAACGGCTCGAGCTGGACCTCGCGCGCTTCCCCAACCTGCGCAAGCTCGACCTGTCGGGCAACCGGCTGCGGGCCCTGCCCCCGTCCATCGCCCGCCTCGACCGGCTGGAGGAGCTGGTGCTCACCGGCAACGCCCTCACCGCCTTGCCCGAGGCGCTGGCCGCGTGCCGGCGCCTGCGCCGCCTCGTGCTCGACGGCCTGCCGCTGACCGACCTGCCCGCCTGGCTGGCCGACCTGCCCGGGCTCGACAGCCTTTCGGCAAATGCCACCCGCCTGCAGACCCTGCCCCGCGTGCTGGCGCGTCTGCGCGGCCTGCGCGCGCTGTCGCTGCGCGGCTGTGGCCTGGAAGCGTTGCCGCCCGACGTGTCGTGGCCCCGCCTCGAAGCGCTCGACCTCGGGCAGAATGCCCTGCGGCGCCTGCCCGCTTCCGCAAAAGGCTGGGGCGCGCTGCGCGTGTGCCGCCTCGACGGCAACGCCCTCACGCGCCTCGACCTGGGGCACTGGCCCGCGCTGGAGCTGCTGCACGCCTCGGGCAACCGCCTGCGGCGGTGGCCCGACGGCCTCGACGCGGCCCGCAGCTTGCACACGCTCGACCTGAGCCACAACCGCCTGCCCGACGACGCCCGGCACGAGCGGCGCTTCCCGCTGCTGCGGCGCCTGCTGTTGCAGGGCAACCGCCTGCGGCGTCCGCCCGCCTGGCTCGCTGCCTGTCCGCTGCTGGCCGTGCTCGACCTGTCGGCCAACCCGATCGAAAGCTGGCCCGAGGCCCTCTGCCGCTTCCCCTGCCTCGAGGTGCTGCGGCTGGCGCGCACGCGCCTGACCCGTTTGCCGGAAGGCGCCTGGCAGCTCGGCGCGCTGACCACGCTCGACCTGCGACGCACGCCCTTGTCGCGTTTGCCGGCAGGCTGGCTGCCCGCGCCGCGTCTCGGCACCGCCCTGCTGACGGAAAAGCTGTGGGAGGCCCATCGCGACGACTGGCTGCGCTGTCCGCGGCTCGGCGAGCTCGCTGGCTTCCGGCGGGCGCGCACGGCCATGCGCGTGTTGGGCATTTGCCGAAAGGCGGAGCTGCCACCCGACTATCGGGCGGCGCTGTGGCGCGTGTTCGTCGGGGGCGAGGCGGCTGCCTGGCAGGACCTGCCGTTCGAAGTGCAGTGGCGCTGCCTCGACCTGCCGGGCAAGATGGGCAAGACGGCGCGAGCCCTGTTTTTCCACGAGGGATGCGCCCTGCCCCCTGCCGGTGCGCGCTGGTGGCTGGCCGGCCGCCTGCGGCGCGGCGTGCGCTGGTGGCAGCTGCGGCTGGAAGCGCGGGGCATGGCGGTGCAGCGCCAGTGGTCGGAAGAGGTGACGCACGTGCTCGTGGGGCGTGGCCTGCCCGCGCCGCCACCCCGCACCGAGCTGCGTTTCTGCGACGAGGAAGGGCTGCAGCGCCTGCTGGCCGAGGCCTTGCCCCCGCTGCCTGCATCTGTACGCGAGCGGCTCGTGGCCATCCTGCTGGCGGGGCAGGTGCCGCTCGCCCTGCCCCTGCTCGAAGGCTATGCCTGGGACGCACCCGTGCCCGAGGCGGTGCTCGTGGCCTGGCACCGCGCCCCGCAGCAGCCGAAGTGGAAAAAGCGGCTGGCCGACCTGCTCGTCGAACGCCTGGGACCACCGGCACGGACAGCCATGCAGGCGCTGGCCGGCGGCCACATCGAGGCGGTGCCGCAACCGCCTTTTGTGCGCGAGCAGCTGCGACGGATGGTTTGAGAGAAGGAGAGACAGAGTGAAGGGGAGAAGGAGAGAGGAGTGAAGAGAGAGGAGTGACCACAGAGGCAGGTGAAATCGGTTGAATCGGTGAAACCGGGCAAATCGGTTC
>CAYNYN010000153.1:4883-8299 GCA_964401445.1 uncultured Saprospiraceae bacterium
TCAACGCTACACGCTCAACGCTCAATCATTTTAACAATGAGTCTACTGAAAAAAGTCGATGGACGATAGACGATAGACGATGGGTGTACAATTTGAATTTATAACTACATTGTAAATCAACTTTAAACACTAAACTTTAAACTTTAAATCAAAACGCTCAACCCTCAACGCTCAACCCTCAACCATTTTTTTCAGGGGACTCAACAATGGACTCCGGGATGAAAAACTGCGCTTCGACTGCGCCAAAAGCCGGCGTCGGGCAGATTTCTTTTGCCGAAAAGGCCGTCCATAACCTGAGTGGCCTAAATTTGCCGAGCTTTTCCGAAAGCGGCATGCCGCATCGAGGGGAAAACGGGGTGGAAAGGAGCGGGAGGGGCAGCGCTCATACCAGACGGGCGCGGGTCTGCGTTGGGGAAGGCGTTTCGATCAACCGAAAAATCAAGGAACAATGAAATACGCATTCAGCCTGATGGTCGCCTTGCTGGTGGCGCTGGCATCCGTGCAGAGCCAGTCGGCACCCGACCTGGAGGGCGATCCCGTGCTGTTCACCGTGAACGGCAAGCCGGTACACGTGTCCGAATTCCTGTACATCTATTCCAAGACCAACGCCGGCAAGGCCGACTTTTCGGAGGAATCCCTCCGGGAATATCTCGATCTGTACATCAAGTTCAAGCTTAAGGTGGAAGCCGCCCGCGAGATGGGGCTCGACACGCTCGCGTCGCTGCGCGAGGAGCTGGCCGGCTATCGCCGCCAGCTGGCCGACTCGTACCTCATCGACAAGGAGGTGATGGACAAGCTGGTGCGCGAGCTGTACGAGCGCAAGAAGCAGGACGTGGACATCAGCCACATCCTGGTGAGCGTGCCGCGCGATGCCGCGCCCGAAGACACGCTGCGCGCCTGGCAGCGCATCATGCAGGCCAAAGCCGAGCTGGAAGCCGGCGCCGACTTTGCCGAGGTGGCCAAAAAGTATTCGAACGACCGCTCGGTGGAGCGCAACCACGGCCACATCGGCTACGTGACGGTGCCCTTCCCCAACGGCTACTACAACCTCGAGACGGCCGCCTACTCCGCCCCCATAGGCAAGGTGGTGGGGCCCATCCGCACCGACGCCGGCTATCACCTGCTCGTGGTGCACGGGCGCCGGCCCGCACGCGGCGAGATGGAGGTGGCCCACATCCTCATCCGTAAAGACTCCTCGCTGGCCGAGAAGAAGGCCTGGAGCATCTATCAGGAGCTGCAGCGCGGCGCCAGCTTCGAAGAGCTGGCGCGCAAGTACTCGGAAGACCAGCGCACCGCCCCCAACGGCGGCTACATCGGCTTTTTCGGCATCAACCGCTTCGAGCAGAGCTTCGAGGATGCCGCTTTTGCCCTCGAGCACGATGGCGACATCTCGGAGCCGACGGAGACCTCCATCGGCTATCACATCATCAAGCGCATCAGCCACCGCGGCCTCGGACCGCTCGAGGTGGAACGCAACAAGCTCAAGGAACAGATCAAGCGCGACCGCCGCTTCGAGATGGCACGCGAAGCCATGATCGAGCGCATCAAGCGCGAGCGCGGTTTTCAGGAACGCCCTGCAACCCTGCAGGCCGTTATCGACTCTTTGAGTCGCGACTCGCTCTTTCTGACCTGGAAGTGGAAAGCGCCGCAGCCGCCCAGCAAGGAGGTGCTCTTCACCTTCGGCGACGACTACGTGGTGACCGTGGGCGACTTCATGGACTACATGCAGCGCTCGACGCGCAAGCGCCTTGTCATCGGCCGCACCGACGTGCCGACGGTGGTGCGCGACCTGTACCGCGACTTCGTCAACGAGCACGCCCTGCGCTATGAGGAGCGCCACCTCGAAGAGCGGTACCCCGACTTCAAGGCCCTGATGCGCGAATACGAGGAAGGCATCCTGCTGTTCGAGGCCACCAAGCGGGCCGTGTGGGACAAGGCCGCCCAGGACACCGTCGGCCTCAAGGCGTTTTTCGAGACGGTGCGCGACAAGTACCAGTGGGATACGCGGGCCGTCGCCACCTTCTACACGGTCAAGGCGCAGGGCCGCACCCGGCTCGAAGACATTCGGGCTTTCGCCAAAAAACACACCCCCGAAGAGGTGGTGGCCAAATTCAACACCGACAGCCTCGAGATCGTGACCTATACGACGCAGACGATCGAAAAAGGCCGCAACAAGAAGCTCGACAAGATGGACTGGACGCCCGGCGCCATGACCATCACGGAGCTGAACCGCAGGGATGGCTCGTACAGCTTCATCAAGATCGAGGACATCCTGCCGCCCCAGCCCAAGACCCTCGAAGAAGCCCGCGGCTACGTCGTGGCCGACTATCAGGACAAGCTCGAGGCCGAATGGGTGGAGCAGCTGCGCAAGAAATACGAAGTGAAGGTGAACGAAGAGGTGTTCAGAAAGTTGATTCGTCGATGAAGAGGAAAAAGATGATCGGAATATGGAACCTTCATGCAAGCATCGCGGGCATGGTGCTGCTGCTGGTGGTCGCCATGCTGGCGTCCTGCCAGCCGCCGGAGCAGGGACAAAAGGATGACGTGCTGCTGGCGCGCGTGTACAACCAGGAGCTGTACCTGTCGGAGCTGAAAGACATGATCCCGCCGGGCCTGTCGCCCGAAGACTCGATGGAGATGATCGAGGCGTTCGTCGACCGCTGGGTGCGCGAGGCCGTGCTCATGGAGGAGGCCGAGCGCGCCGTGCCCAAAGACCTGAATATCGACAAGCTGGTGCGCGACTATCGGGCCTCGCTCGTGCGCCACAGCTACGAGAAGCGCCTCGTCGAGCAAAAACTCGACTCGGTGGTGACGGATCAGGAGATCCGCGACTTCTACGAGCAGAGCAAGGAACAGTTTCGGCTCGAAGAGCCGGTGGTGCGCTGCCACTTCATCAAGGCGCCCCTGTCGGCACCCCGCCTCGACGAGGTGGATGCCTGGTGGGCCTCACGCGACTCGGCCTCGTGGGAAAAGCTGAAGCTATGGGCACAGAGCTATGCCCACGTGGCGCTCCTGTCCGACTCGACCTGGTACAAATACTCGGAGGTGGTGGCTTCGCTGCCGCCCCGCATGATCGACGAGGACGATCCGTCGCGACACGAAACCTTCGTCAAGGATCAGGAGGGCTACCGCTACTACTTCAGACTGCTCGAATGGTACCCTGCCGGTGCCGTGCCGCCCGTGTCGTATGTGCGCGACAAGATCGTGCGCACCATCCTGCATCGGCGCAAGCAGAAGTTGCTGGACGAGGTGCGCGAACAGATGTACCAAAAGGCTTTGCGCCACAATGAGATAGAAATATTTACGCACTGGACGAGTGGGGGAGGGCAATAGCCCGCTGGGGGCTGACGGCCGCCCCGCCGCTCCTTTTTTTGGCGAAAGCCACAGCAAGAAAAAGACGATGGACGATGGACGAT
>CAYNYN010000154.1:0-8271 GCA_964401445.1 uncultured Saprospiraceae bacterium
GAGGCAAACCCTCAACACTACACCCTCAACCATCCTTCACAGGGGCCTCGATCCTCATTTCTTCGATTCCGCTTTCGCAAAAAGGAAAACCGGTGCCGTCCGCACGGACAGGCACCGGTTCTTTGTGTAATCGGTCCGGGATTCCCTATGACCATATTTTCACGGGCCGCAGCACGCGGGCGTGCGCGCTCGGCACCGCACGTTTCCATCTCAATCGATTAGTACCATACGGCGCGTGGCCGTAAAGTGGCCGGCCTCGAGCTGGTATGCATATACGCCGGCTGCCGGCAGTTCGTTGCGCTGGATCTGCCATTCGTGGTAGCCCTTGCCCAGGCGGGCCGAGCGTTGCCACACCACGCGCCCCGACAGGTCGCGGATGGTGAGCGTGACGGGCCCTTCGCTGGCCAGCTCGAAAGCAACAACCGTCGTTTCACTGAAGGGGTTGGGCTGGTTGGGATACAGCGCGTACCCTTCGGCTGCCTGGCTTTCGCCAAACACCAGATCGAGGGTCGCCATCGCGCCTTCGGGATCGTATGCCGCTTTGGGCGTCAGCTCCGATCCCAGCCCAAGCCACTCCGACAGGCGACCGTCGGTGCGCGCGCGGAACCGCATCTCCCACAGCGTCGTGCCCGCATCGAGCCGGATGCCGGCGGCATCGTCCCAGGCGAAGGTGAGCAGGCCGTCGTTTGCGTAAGCGTAGCCGAAGTGCTCGGCCTGCAGGCCCGGCAGCCCTTGCGGCACCACGCCTTCCAGCTCCAGATGCGCCGGATCGAAGCGGAAGGTGCCCTGCAGGGCGCTCAATGCGGCCTCGTCGGCCAGCACCAGCGGCACCACGACCTCCTCGCCCGCACGCACCGCCCGGTCGGGCACGCGCAGCTGCAGGCCGTGGAGACTGCGGTCCTCACTCGCGGCAAACTCGTTCGTGCTCGCCGTACCGTTCACGTCGCCCACCTTGATGGCCACGAAGTCCACATCCAGCTGGTCGGTGGTCAGGTCGTTGACGCTGTACACCTCGGGGAAGGCCTCCTGCCAGGGGTTGGCCGGGTTCGGGAACTGGTAGTGGGCGTCCACGAAGCGCCACGAGGTGTTGTTGGGGAAGGTCGGCTCCATGAACAGGATCAGCTTGCGCAAAACGACCACGTCGGCCGTCGTCACCGAGCCCGAGTTGTTGGCGTCGGCGGCGATGAGCTGGTAGGGCGAGTCGAGCGGATCCATCTGGAGGATGTGCTTCATGATGAGCACCAGGTCGTAGCTCGTCACGCCATTGAGCGGATCGACGTCGTGCGACGGCGTGACGGTGTAGTCGTTGCCCGCCGTCAGGTTGTCGAACTGGTACGTGCCATCGGCCGCGGTCGCGGCGGTGGCGCCGAAGCTGCCGCTGTTGATCTGCACGCTCACGTCCTGCACGCCCTGCTGCTGCTCGGTCTGTATGGCGCCGGCGATGCTCGGGTTGGTACCGCCGCCACTGCAGGCGTTCATGTTGTCCTGGATGATGACGTAGGTGAGGCAGAAGTCGGCATTGCCTGCCGCATCCTCGACCCACAGGCTGACGATGTTGGTGCCCACCTCGTCACAGGTGAACAGATCGGGCGTCACCCAGATGTTCAGGTCCTGCTGGTCGGTGCAGTTGTCGTAGCTGCCGGCGTTGAACAGGTCGGGCGTGATCTGGATCATGCCGCCGCCGTTGCCGTCGGGCATCAGGTCTACGGCGATGCCGTTGACGCAGATGGGCGTGGGCTTCTTGCCGTCCTTCACGGTGATGTTCACCTCACACACCGTCTGGTTGCCGCAGCCGTCCGAGACGGTAAACACCACCTTGTGTGTGCCGAAGGGATAGTCGCCGCTGGCATCCGGGCCGGCACCGGCCTGGTCGAAAGTGCCATCGCTGAAGAGATCTACCTCGAAGCCGTAGGCCAGCTCGGGGCTGCAATCAAACGCCACGACGGGCGGCAGACTCACGTAATCGCTGTTGCAGTCGGGATCGATGCTGGTCAGCACCACGTCCTGCGGACAGGTGAGCACCGGCGCTTCGTGGTCGGTCACCTTCAGCACCTGCGTGTGCTCCCAGTAGCCGCCTGCAGCGGGGTTGTTCGGATCGAACTGGCACCAGTCTACCACCACCCACTTGCGCAGGATCTTGAAGCATGCGGGCGGCGCGATGGGCAGCACCTGATCGGACCAGGTGACGGCCACCAGGTCGCAGTCGCTCTCGTTGGTGATGGGCGTCGAGTAGTTCACCGGCGAGCTGGGCAGGTTGCCCGGATCGAGTGGCGCATCGCAGTCGGTCGTCGTATAGTCGGCCGGCCACTGGATGTCGGCCAGCGTAAACGGATCGCTGTTGACGATCGTGATCGTCTGGGTGCACTGGGCGGTGCGGCCGCCGGCATCCGTCACGGTGAAGTACCGATAAATCGTGCCCACGTTGCACGAGCTCACATCGAACACCGAATCGGTCGTCAGCACGGGATCGGGGCAGTTGTCGCTGTAGGACGGATAGCCGAATTGGGCCAGGTTCGTGTAATCGCCACCACATTCCACCTCCTTGTCAGGCGGGCAGGTGATGGTCGGATCGATCTTGTCCTGAACCTGTACTTCTACCATGCAATCGTTGAAGTTGCCATACACGTCGTAGACGCGCAGGGCCACCATCACCGACTGGCCGATGTCACAGCATCCGAAAGAGACAGTTGCATCGAAGGGTGTACCCGTAGGCCAGCACACGTCCGGCATGCGTCTCACTTCAAAGTGATCGATGCCGCAGTTGTCCTGGCTGCCATCGTCGAACGTCTCGGCAGCTACCACGGCCGTACCGTCGCCCGTCAGCGAGACGATGGTGAACTCATCACATACGGCCACGGGCTCCACATCGTCCACCACGGTCAGCGTGGTGCTGCACAGCGAGAAATTGCCGCATTCGTCCGTAGCCTTGTAGGTGATGGTATGCGTCCCTACGGGCACATTGTATATCCAGCCGCCATTGCCGTTCACTACTCCCACGTCCGACTGGATCTGCACCGTGAAATCTGAACAGTCATCGGTCACGGTGGCCGGCGGCAGCTGCACATTGGCAGCACAAGTGGTCGTCAGGGTACCCTTGACGATGGGTGCCGGGCAGACGAGCTCCGGCGGCGTCGTGTCCATCACTTTGATGATCTGGGTACACGTCCAGGGGTTGGGTGCCGAGCCGCCCTGCGGCAGACACCAGTCATACACACTCCAGGTCCGAAGAATCTTGTAGCCGCCCCCGCAGATTTGAAATACTTCATCCTGGTACGCACTCACCACCTCGCAGGCGCCCCCCGACCCCGGCACGATGGGATATTGCTGGCCATCCACGACGATGTAGGGATAACCCGTCGCGGATGGATCCGTATCGGGCTGATTCGAAGCGTTGCATTCGAGCTGCACATCGGCCGGGCACTGGGGCGTGTACTGGTCCAGGCCTACCCGCTCCACGACGATTTTTTGCACGCAAGTGCTCGAAAAACCATGCTCGTCGATGGCCAGCCAGGTACGCGTAATGCGCTGCGCCCACGGATCGGCGCATGTACCCGTCTCCACTTCGTCGGTATATCCTTGCTCGACGATGGCCGAGCAGTCCTCGAACCAGGGCGCATCCACGTCACCGCCTTCCCAGATGGGTGCCAGGTCCTGCACGCAGAACACCGTCACGTCCACGCAGTTGTTGACCGTGGGCGGCAATTTGTCTTCGATATTCAGATAGCCCCAGCAGCTGTTGCCACTGTCGGGGTGCAGCACCGAGTAGAGCAGCTGCTGCCCGATGTAGCCGGCGCCCACCTCGGGCGAGGAAGGAATGGGATTGCCGTTGAGGTCCATGACCGTCACGACGTAGTTGCCCGGACACGAAGCCGAGTCTTCGAGCACCATCTCGGGCGTGATGGGCGTGGTACAGTCCTGATCAGGGCCCGGCAACGAAATGTTGACCGCATCGTTGCAGGCCATGGAGCACTGTGCGCCCGCATCGGTCCATGCGAGCATGCTGGCCCACAGCAAGGCAGCCAGCCATACCAGGCGCCGCCCGGACCTTTCGAACAGTTTTGTTTTTCTCATGGGACAGGTTTTGAATAAGGGTGAATGTTTTCTCATCGTATGTCTGTGTTGTTGATCTCGAGGTATTGGGGCATCGGATGCGACACCCTTTCAGCGGCAGGCGGGGAAGGCCGGAGCAGTGGCCCCCTTTTGCAGGCGTGCTCCGGCAGGGTCCCTTAAACCTGTCGTCGTACCATGTCATTCCAGGCGTACCAGGCGCCCGCTCCACTCGTGTGTGGCCGTTTGCAGGCGATACAGGTACACGCCCGCGCCTGGCGGCAGCTCGCCGGCATCCACGTGCCACGTCTGGGCGCCCGCGGGGCTCGTCATCGTTTTTTCCAGGCACAGCTTGCCCGTGCTGTCGAAGATTTTCAGCGTGGTTTTTCCGCCTTTCGGCAAATGCCACCCGAGGGTGAAGCCGTCGCGGAAGGGGTTGGGCCAGACCGTCACTCCCTCCTCCGTCCGGCTTTCGCCAAAATGGAAGGCCGGCGTGTATGCTGCTGCATCCGCCGTCCAGGCAGCGGCACGCGTCTGCTGCGAATCGAAGCGCAGCACATCCGAAAGCCGCACCGCCCGTTTTGCGCGGAAGCGCCACGTCCAGAGCGGGCCCTGCACCGGCACCTCGGCCTCGTTGATCCACGCCAGGGCCAGCCAGCCCTCGTCGGCATGTCGCGTGTTCCAGCAGTCGTCCGACAGCGACGGCATGTCGCCGGCCTGCCAGCCCAGCCATTCCAGTGCTCCGGCGTCGAAGGTGCAGGTGCCCTGCAGGGCCAGCAGGGGCAGCGCCTCTGCCAGCGACACGGTCACCTCCACCTCCTCGCCGGGCACCAGCATCCGGTCGTCGATGTCGAGTAGCAGCATTCGGTCGGTGCGGTCTTCGCTCTCGCCGGCAAAGCCGCCGGCAGGCTGGGTGAGGGCGCTGCCGTTCACGTCGCCCACCTTCACGCCCACGAAGTCGTTGCCCCAGCTGTTTTCGTACAGATTTCCGATGGTGATCTGCTCTGGGAACGGCTCGAGCCAGGGATTCATGGGGTCGGGAAACTCGTAGTCGGCATCGATGAAGCGCCACGACGTGTTGTCGGGAAACTTGTCGGTCATGTGCAGGATGAGCTGCCGGATGTGCACCATGTCCACCGTGGTGATGGTGTTGCTGCGGTTCACGTCGGCAGCGATCATCTTGTAGGGCGAGTCGAGCAGCTGGATACCGAGGATGTGCCGGCGGATGAGCACCATGTCGAAGGTGGTCACGCCGTTGTCGTAGTCGCTGTTCCATGCCGGCACGACGGTATAGCTGTAGCCTGTCGGCAAATTGTCGAACTGGTAGTTGCCGTTGAGGTCGGTGTGGATGGCGATGGGCACGCCACCCGCCAGGCCCACGATCATTTGCGGCAGCGGGTCACCCAGCTCGGTGGCCAGTTGGCCGCCGATACTGGCGATGGGCGACGAGGGCGGGCAGATGCCCAGGTTGTCCTGGATGACGACCTGCGTCTGGCAGAAAGCCGTGTTGCCGGCCTGGTCGGTCACCGAAAGGGTGACGGTGCGCGTGCCGATGTCCTGGCAGGTGAAGGTGTTGGGGCTCACCTGCAGGATCAGCTGATCGGCCGGCGTGCAGTTGTCGGAGCTGCCGCCCTCCACCATGTCGGGGGTGATGGTCACCAGGCCGTTGGGCTGGATGGTCACCGAGACGCCGTTGTTGCACACCGGCGATGGCGGCAGCGCGTCGCGCACCACGACGGTCATGGTGCAGGTCGAGCTGTTGCCGCAGCCGTCCCAGGCGGTGAACGTGACGGTATGGGTACCCTTGGGATAGGTGCCGCTGGCGTCGGCGCCGTCGCTGTCGGCCCAGGGCGAGTCGTTCTCGATCACCACTTCCTGGCTGCAGTCGTCGGCCGTCACAAGGGGCAGCTGCGCGTAGTCGGCGCAGTCGTTCACGTCGATGCCCACTTCCACCTGCTGCGGACAGTTCAGTACGGGCGGCACCGTGTCGAATACCCAGATCAGCTGGGTATGCTCCCAGATGCCTTCGCCCGTCGGATCGTTGGGTGAGTAGGTGCACCAGTCGATGGCGGCCCACTTGCGCACGATCTTGTAGCAGGACGGATAGGCCGTGTAAAAGGTGTAGTCGGTATAAGTCACGTCGAGCGACTCGCAGTCTTCGCCCGAGATGGCCGGATAGCCCGTGACGTCGGGCCCCGTCGGTGCGCCGCATTCATAGGTCTCGTAGTCGGGCGGGAAAACGGCCGTGATGGGCGTGTCATCGACGATGTGGATGAGCTGGGTGCAGGTGGCCTGATTGCCACTGCCATCGGTGGTCAGCCAGGTGCGGGTGACGGTGCCCAGGCCGCAGGGGTTCAGGTCGGCCACATCCGACCAGGTGAGCGAGGCGATGTCGCAGTTGTCGTCGGGGAAGGCCTCGCCCGTCAGGGCGGTATTTTCGTAATCGTCGTTGCAACTCAGCGTCACGGCGGGCGGGCACACCAGCGTGGGCGGCACCTGGTCGAGCACCATGACGTTGCTCACGCATTGGCTCTGATGACCGTGCACGTCCACCACCTTCAGCGTAACCTGCACATCCTGGCCGAGGTCGCCACAGTCGAACGTGACGTACTCGTCGAAGGGCTGATCGCCGCGCCGCACCTCGAAGTGGTCGATGCCGCAGTTGTCCCAACTGCCGTTGTCGAACGTTTCGGCGAAAGCCAGGGCCGTGCCATCGGCCTGCAGCGGCACGGCCGTGATGATGTCGCAGATCGGCACGGGCGGGTCATCGTCGATCACCGACACCTCCATCTCGCAGCTCGCCTCGTTGCCGCAGGCGTCCTGCGCCTGATAGGTCACCACGTAGTTGCCGGCAGGCACGTTGTAGTAGGTGCCCGTGCCCGTGCCCATCTCCCAGAAGGGCGTCACGGCCACCTCGCTGCAAGCGTCAAAAACGGTGGCTTCCGGCAGCTCGACCGTACCCACGCATGCCGTCGAATAGGTGTACACCACCTGCTTGGGCGGGCATTCGATCTGGGGCGGCGTCGTGTCCTCCACCTTGATGATCTGGACGTTGGTCAACTGCTCATTGGTACACACGTCGAAGACGAACCAGGTGCGCACGATCTTGCTGGCGCCGCCACAGGTGGGGTTGATCTGATCCACGTACGTGGCCACGATGTCGCAGTTGGCGCCATTGTCTATCGGATAACCCAGAATGCTGGGGGCCCCGGTCACGCTCAGGTCGAAAGGATCGTCCTGCCCGCATTCGAGCGGTGGCGCCACGAAACCATCGAGGTGCGGCGGAAAGACCACCATGTCGAGCGTGGTGCGCAGCAGCCAGATGGTCTGCACGCAGGTATCGCTCAGGCCGGCCGCATCGGTCACCACCCAGGTGCGATCCACGCGAGCCGTGACCATGGTGTCGGCGTATTCTGCCCCGCAGTCGAGATCCGTGACGACGTCCGTCCAGGTCCACTGCAGGGAATCGAAGGGCGTCGCATTTTCGCTGACGTCCGGATACCCCAGCTGAGCCGGTTCGAGCGGGAAATGGCAGTAAACGAAGCGCTCGGCGCAATTCAATTGTGGCGGCAAGGTATCGATCGGCGTGACGATGCTCTGGCAGTAGTTGCCCGATGTCAGGTCCGTGATCGTCACCTCGACGGGCTGGCCGAGGAGGGCTGCCGGCAGGCTGTCGCCAAATACCTGGCCCGAGGTGTCCACCGCTTCGATCAGCCAGGGCCCGATGCAACTGTTGGGTGCCGGCTCGAGCAACAGGCTCGGCACGAGCACCGCAAAGCCATCATAGCCGATGGACACCTCCGTCTGAGCCACGCAGGCCATGGTACACTGGGCCTCAAGGGCGCGCGGCACGGCAAAAAGCATGGCCACGCTCAGTAAGAAGGCCAGGCAGGGCCCTCGCGCCTGTATGTACTGCTTTTCTCTCATGGTCACGACAGGTTTGTTGCATGCATCAGCTTCCTGGTCCGAGCGTCATCGACGTTCGGTTCAAGCATGCCTTTACCTTTCTGCCCAAGGGCAGTCGAAGCTGTTTCTCGATGATGGATGGGAAGCCCGGAAACGGGAAGGAGAATCAATGCCTTCCGGGTCGGCATTTGCCCCTACGGGGCGAGATGGCCAGGCTTCTCATAGTATGTATGCGTGTAAATTTGGTTTCATAGTCGTTTCGTGCTCTTGCATGGTTCGTCTTACGCAATTTTATATATAAAAAACTGTGCCATAAAT
>CAYNYN010000155.1:0-8224 GCA_964401445.1 uncultured Saprospiraceae bacterium
CCTGCAGGCCAGTAGGCCGGATCGCGGATGGTCTGGACCACCTGCCCGAAGCGGTCGGCCAGGAAGAGGCCCACTGGCGTGTCCGTTTGCAGCACTTCCACTTCGAGCTGGAAGACGTGGTCGGCGGGGTTGGGCTCGGCGCGCAGGCGCACTGCCGAAGCCACCGCCATGGCGTGGTTCAGTGTGGTCGGTGGAGGGCCATGCATGGCCGGACGCAGGTTGCCACACCCGTCGATGAAAGCGTGGAACAGCGCCCCGGAATCGACCGTGGCGTGGAAGCCCGGCTTGAGCACCACGTATTGCCCCGCATCGTAGTCCACCACGCCTGAGTCGAGCGACACCTCATTCTGGGCGATGATGTATTGGTCGGCCTCGTGGTCGGCAGGTTCGGTGATGGGGTCGAACAGGTGCAGCGTGGCCAGGCATAGCGAGTCGCACGACCCCAGGCAGGCCGCATTGGCCACCGTGTTGCGTATGACGTCGCCGGGCTGTGACCCGAAGCCCAGTGTCAGATCGATGCCCACGCCGTCGACGAGATGGCAATAGCTCATGATGGTACCGGCTGTAGGCAGGATGACATTCGTAGAGTCGAAGCAGGCTTTTGCTTCTTCGGGGTTGTCCACCGTTCCGTCGTTGTCGTCGTCCTCGCCATTGCTCAGGAGCCAGAGGTTGCCGCAGTCGTCGATTTGTGTGCTGTCGCCGTTCCAGACACAGTCGTGCGTATGGTGGGAGCCGAGGTTGTGCCCCATCTCGTGGGCCACCACCGTTACGTCCCAGGAGTAAGTCGGTAACTCCTCGAATGCCCCTTCCACGTTGCTGTAGGCATACGGCCCCGAAGAATCGACCATGTCGAAGGTGTCGCACAGCACGCCGATCCATGCCCGACCACCGAGGTCGTTGCCCACGCTGTCGGCGTAATTGGCCAGCAGGTGCGCCAGGTCGCCACCCACGGCATTCTGGATCCAGCCGCCAAAGCCACGCAGCGCGGCCCGGCTATCCGTCGATGGATAAGGATCGGGCACCGTCCAGATCTGTATTTGCGAAAGCACGGTATGGATCTGCTCGAGGTAGTAGATGGTGGACACCACGTTGTACATGAAGGCCACGTAGTCGGCCGTTTCCTTGATCGAGCCGTTGAGGCGCGTGTACAGGCCGTAGTTGACCTCGGCCCGCACCCTGACACAGTTCTCCTCGGGCGAGCGGTATTGGACGCCCGAGTGGTTTGCTTCACTGTGCGTCCCCGCTTCCGGTTCGCTTTCGCAAACGAAGCCGAGCGGCAAGGACACTTCATCTGCGGCATACAGGGCGTATTTTCCCGAAAGGGGATTGTTGTCGAGGGGCCCCAGATTCCAGGTCTGGCCCTGCCATTCAAAAATGGCGCGCAGGCAGTGGTCCGAGAACGTTACCACGGCGGCCCCCTCGCTGCCAGCGTCGAGGACGAGTCCGCGGTAGTGCAGGGCCGGCTCGTAGGGCGTTTCCCAGGTCTGGGCGCCCGTCACGCTGAGCACGGTAAAGTCGTTGGCCAGCAGCAGGGCGTTGCGGGCCACCTGCAGATGTGCCGATTGCCCGTTCGGCATGGGAATTTCCAGCTCGATGGCCTGCCAAGCCTCTTTGGCAGCGCGCGACACGGACTTGGCGCTGAGGTCGAGCTGGTACCAGATGCCCTTGGCGTCGGCCATCGTTTTGGTGCCGCCCTGGAAAGGACGCACCACGGGCAGCAGGTCGGTACCGGCAAGCTGCTGCTCCAGCCAGCCTTTCAGCGGATCCAGGCGCGCCTCGTTTTGCGCAAGCACGGGCCCGGCCAGCAGCAGGCAGGCCATGGCTATGAAGATCTTTTTCATGGCGTGGAAATTTTGGTTTTGGAAAAGGGTTTCGGCAGGTGGGTTACTGGCGCTGTTTGGCCAGTGCTTCCCTCAGCGCGGCATTTTCCTTTTCCAGTTGTTCCACGCGTTCGCTCAGTTGGATGAGGTGCAGGTACAGTTCTTCGACTTTTTCGGTGAGCAGTCGCTGCTGTTCGCCCAGCTCGATGCCGCCGGCCGCTTCGATTTCACGGGCCGAGGGCATGCCCGGCAGGTGCCCTTTTGCCTCGATGTGGCGCTTCACTTCCGCCAGGGTGGGCAGCCGGTATTCCTTCCGGAACACGTAGTCGGGCCAGTCGTCCTGCAGGGCTACCTTCACTTCGGTGGCGATGATGGAGCCGCCTACGGCGAGGGCATGGGTGCCCGGATCGCCGGTGATGTTGCCGATGCGTGCGGCACCTGCTATCGTGGCATCGCCCCCGACGTCGAGGTTGGCACCGGCTACCAGGGCATTGCCAGCCATTACGTTTCCGCCTGCCTGGACGTCCTGACCTGCCTCTACGTTGCCCAGCGGTGCGGCAATGTTGCCATTTTGCGCAATGACGTGCTGATTGGCTACCACGCTGCCTGCCATGGCCGTGACGTCGCCGTTCTCTGCAGTGAGGTTCTGATTGGCGATCACGTCGCCGGCCTGGGCGGCCACGTTTCCGTTTTGCGCAATGACGTGCTGGTTGGCTACCACGGTTCCGGTCAGTGCCATGATGTCGCCATTCTGGGATGCGATGTCGCCGTTTTCGGCGATGACGTGCTGATTGGCTACCACGCTGCCCGCCATGGCCGTGACGTCGCCGTTTTCTGCGGTGAGGTTTTGATTGGCGATCACGTCGCCGGCAAGGGCTGATACATTGCCGTTTTCAGCGGTGACGTGCTGGTTGGCCGTGACGTTGCCAGACAGTGCTGCGATATTGCCATTGGTAGATGTGATGTCGAGGAAGGCCGTCATGTTGCCGGCCAGGGCGCGGAAGTCGCCTTCATTGGCGATGAAATGGCCGTGATGCGCGATGAAGTCGCCGTTGGCACCGTAGGCGATGAAGTCGCCCTCACCCGGTGCGGCGCAGTCGAGCGTGAGCCCCGAGCCGCCGAAGGCAACGATGTTGCCCTCTTCAGAGCCCAGGTGGCGCATCACCTTGATGCACTCGGCCTCCAGCGTGCCACAGACGCGCAGGCCGGGGCAGCCCACGTACACGCCTCCTTCGAACTCGCCGTCGCTGTTGATGCCGAGCACGTCGGTGGGCAGGCCCGCGAAGCCCATGTCGGGTTGGTGTTTGAAGGCCAGGCCGCCATCGCCAAAGGTGCTGTTGAGGCCAAACCACACCCGGTCGCCGCGGATGATGGTGTTGCCGTTGATGTCGAGCAGGTCCTGGGGCGTGGTGGTGCCGATGCCGATCCAGCCGTTTTCGAGGATGGTCATGCGCGGCAGTTGTTCGAGCGCACCCGTGTAGAAGGTCATCTTGGCGGGCAGAGAACCTGCGGTGGGCTCGCCCGTCACGTCCACCCCGATGCTGGCGCCCGTCTGATACTCGTTGGCGGGCGTCCAGCCCCTGAAGTGGATCACCGCCAGATTTTCGCCATCGTGTACCGTTTCTTTGTCGCCATTGGGCAAGCTGTTGTAGCGGTCCAGGCTGAAGTTGATCACCTGACCGGCGAACTGGGCTTGCAGGCTCGTCGAGAAAACCAGGGCAAGGACCCAGGTGAGCCGCGAGGAGAGTTTCAGGATTTTCATAGGTATTTGGTTTTGATGAGAAAATGCAAGCACGTTCAGCGGATGGTCCCACCGAGCAGAAAAAGCTCGATGTGGCCGTGCGGGGCCGCTCGATCTGTCTGGGTAGAGGATAAGGGGAAGAGAGGGCGAAAGAAAATGTGCGAGGTCTTAGCCAAAATTGCAGAATATTGATTTGGCAATCAAGGGTAAATCAAAAATTAAGCAAAGTGGAGCTGACGCACCCGGACAAGGTTTTGTTCGAACAGGAAAAAATCACCAAAGCGGATGTGGCGGCCTGGTTCGAGGCCGTGGCCGAGCCGCTGATGCGCTTTGCCCAAGGGCATGTCGTGTTCGTGAAGCGTTTCCCGAAAGGGGTAGGAGAGAAAGGCTTTTTCCAGAAAAACCTGCCCGACTATGCGCCCGAATGGATGAAAGCAGTGGAGCTGGGCAAGTGGAAAAAGGCGCGCTATACCGTCATCGAAAACCTGGACAGCATCCTGTGGTGGGTCAACCAGGACGCCATCGAGTTTCACCTCGTGGCCCTGCGTGCGCCCGATTTCGCACACCTGCGCTACATGGCGTTCGACCTGGATCCACCCGATGGCATGCCGTTCCCGGCAGTGCGCGACTTTGCGCTGGCCATCCGGCCCGTCATCGAGACGTTTGGCTATGCCACTTTCGTCAAGCCTTCCGGCAAACGCGGCGTGCACATCTATTGCCCGCTCCAGCCACGCTGGACGGCCGAAGAGGTTTTTGCGGCAGCGAAAGAAGTGGGTGAGGTCATACTCGCGCGCTTTCCCGGCCACACGCTCGACCCGAAAGCCGAGCGCGGTCCCGGCAGCATCCTGGTGGACATCCTGCGCAACCACCCCTTCCAGTCGGCCGTCATGCCATGGAGTCCGCGGGCCGTGCCCCGGGCCACCGTTTCCATGCCGCTTTCGTGGGAGGATTTTGCCGACATGGAGGACCCCGGGCAGTTCACCATTCGCACCGCGCCCGAATGGTATCGGCAGCACGGCGATGCCTGGGCCGATTTTGCCGAAAAGGCAACGGCCCTGCATACGGCGTGGGGATAGGGTTTCACATCAAAGAAAAAGGCGGACGTTTGCGAACCTTGGCAAGGTTGGTAAACGTCCGCCTGTGGTCTCCGTGTCGAAGCGTGCCTTATTTCCCTTTCCGCTTGCCTTTGGCCGGCTTGCGCCGACGTCGGGTGGCTTCCGCCTTGCGGGGTGCTTCCGGCTCGGGCAGACGGTTGGGATCGGGCAGCGGATGGTGGCGGAAGTGCTGGATCAATGCGCCCGCCGTCCAGAGCAGTACCAGGGCCGAGCTGGCCAGCGAGATGTTCTCGCCCTTGTAGTAGCTTTCCGGAGCGAAGACCATCTTCAGTTCGTGTTCGCCTTTCGGCAAACGCAGCCCGCGCAGCAGGAAGTCCACTTTCGTAAATGGCTCGTACGGCTCGCCGTCGAGGTAAACCTTCCAGCCCTTCGATGGTGGATAGTAGATCTCGCTGAAGACGGCAAACTGATCCGTATTGGCGCGGTAGCGATAAACCAGTTCGTTGGGATGGTACGAGACCAGCTCGATGGTGGCGGTGCTGTCGTACTGCGGCTGCCAGCCGGCGAGCTCGCCGGCGTACTTTTCCTGGATGACGGCCGTGGTGCCTGGGTCGAGCGTGTCGAGTGCGTTGAACTCATCGTCGGCCGTGGGCACGATCTGTATGTGTCGTACGAACCAGGCATTGCCGAGCGCCTCGGGGTTGCGCTGCACGCGTCCGTCCTGGGTGATGATGTATTTGGCGTTGAGCATGCCGTACACGTGCAGGTACTTGCCCGGATCGCTCAGGTAGCGCTCGATGAGCTCCTGGTAGCGCATGAGCTTGGCAGCGTGGTAGCCCCCGATGCTCTTGTGATGGAACGAGGTGAGGGCCGAGTTGAAGGGATTGCCCCGGAAGTCGGCCACGCGGAAGTGCGGATCCGGATCGCGCAGGATGAGCTGGTCGGCTTCCGTGGGCTGGGTGATCTGGGCCTTCTGCGCCTTGGGCACGTAGTCTTCTTCCGACAGCACGCGGCGACCTACGCCCCAGATGTCGGCAATGGCCAGCAGGCCCACGGCAAGCAGCGTGTAGATGGGGCGCATGTTTTGGCGCAAGCCGAAAAACAATACGGCCCAAGCGGCTGCGGCAAATCCGAACGACCGCCACACGTCGGCGCGCAGGAGGGCGGCGCGGTCGGCAGCAAGCGCCGAGGCCAGGGGCTCGGGCATGCCCTCGGTGCCGTAGTCGAGGAAGAAGGAGATGAGCAGGCCCAGCAGCAGCAGGCCGGCCACGATGCTGCCCGAGACGAAGAGCGCTCTTTCCTTCTCTTCCCTGCTGCGATCGTTCTGGAAAAAGGCGAACAGGCCGAGCATGGCCAGCACCACGACGTACAGGTTGGTCAGCTCGAGCGCCATGGTCACCGCCCGGAATTTGTTGAACATCGGCACGTAGTCGAACAGGAAGTAGTTGAGCGCCGGGAAGTTTTTGCCCCAGGCGAGCATGATGGTCAGAATCGTCGAAAAGACGAGCCACTTTTTCAGCGTGCCGCGCACCAGCAGCGCACCAAGGAAGAACAGCAGCACGAACACGATGCCCAGGTACACCGGTGCACTGGTGAAGGGCTGGTCGCCCCAGTAGTGGGTGGTGAGCTGGGCAAACTGCTGCACCTGCTGCATGTTTTCGAGCTGGCGCAGCGCCTGCATGGTCTCGCTGGTGGGGTCGGAGACAAAGGCCTCGCTGCTCGTGCCGCCCATGTAGTTTGGTATCAGCAGGTTGAACGTCTCGAGGATGCCGTAGCTCCAGCTGAAGGCGTAGTCCTTCGACAGGCCATTCTCACCTGCTACCGAGCCGCTCGACGATTCCTTGTGCGTCAGCTCCGACTTGCCCCGGATGGTTTCCTGGGTGTATTCCCAGGTCGTCCACAGGCGACCCGCATTGGTGGCTGCTGCCAGCAAAACGGCGATGAGCAGGGTGCCACCGGCACGCCACACGCGGTCCCATTGCTGCGCCCGGATCATGCCGATGGCCCAGAAGAGCAGCAGGAACAGAACGGTGAAGAAAAAGTAAAAGGTGATCTGCACGTGGTTGGCATAGAGCTGCAGGCCCGTGAACAGGGCCGTCAGCGCGCCGCCGACGAGGTAGCGCCCGTTGAGCGTGAGCCAGATGCTGCCCAGGATGGGCGCCATGTAGGCCGCGGCGAGGATTTTGGTGCTGTGGCCCGCTTCGAAGAGGGCCGCGTGGTTGGACGCCAGTCCGTAGCCGATGCCGCCCAGCAGGGCGACGCGCCAGTCCACCCCCAGGAACACGAGCAACAAATACACACCGAACATCATGACCAGGGCTGCCGTATGAGGCGGACGCATGTCATTGCCCCACAACAGACCCTTGAACACGTATTTCAGCAGGTTTTTGGTGCGGTAGGCAATCTGGTAGGTGGGCATGCCCGAAAACATGGCATTGGTCCAGAGCGGAAACTCGCCTTCGTCCTTGTACTTGTTGATCTCGGCCTGCATGCCGAGTGCCTGAATGTTGTCGGACTGCGGCAATTCCTTGCCATCGATGGCTTGTGGCTTGAAATAAATGATGGAAACGAGCGCCATCAACGCGTAGGCCGCTACGTGCGGCAACAGGTTTTTCCAGGAAGCTTGCATACGGTTGGTTTTTGCACGGTGCCAAAGGTATTAATTTGTTGATGCTCGCTTCCCCCGTTTGGTGATGGGTCGAGGGTTTGCTTCGCGCAACCTGCCACCGATAGGGTCGAGCCCGGCTCTGCAAATCGAGGGAGTAAAAACACGCTTGTTTTATTTCAAAATAAGCTTTTACTTTTCCGGAATTTTCTCACCATCAAAACAAAACTAACCAAACCAACACCCAATTAGTGGATTCGCCTAATTTTGCCTCGGCATGAACGAGCATCATAAACCCGTCTTTTCCGTCATCACGGTCGTGTACAACAGTGCCGAGCTGTTGGATCTGACCATTCGCAGCGTGGCAGCCCAAACGTGGAGTGGGGTAGAGTACATCGTCGTCGATGGTGGCTCTACCGACGGCACGCTGGACGTGATCGAAAAGTGGGCGCCACACATCAGCAATTGGATCTCCGAGCCCGATCGCGGCCTCTACGACGCCATGAACAAGGGACTTCGGATGGCCACGGGCGATTACGTGTGGTTCGTCAATGCCGGCGACGAGATTTTCGCTCCCGAAACGCTGCAGCACGTGGCGGCCCTGGCCGGGCCCAAGACGGACGTCCTGTACGGGGAAGTCATGCTGGTCGATGCCCAACGTCAGCCGCTCGGCACGCGCAGCCAGCGCACCACCCAGAAACTTCCCCTGCACCTCGATTGGCGCGACATGCGCTTCGGGATGGTGGTTTGCCACCAGGGCTTCATTGCGCGCCGC
The DNA here is from genome assembly GCA_964401445.1 of uncultured Saprospiraceae bacterium. Lineage (GTDB taxonomy): Bacteria > Bacteroidota > Bacteroidia > Chitinophagales > Saprospiraceae > WFYJ01. The sequence continues at coordinate 7,997 of CAYNYN010000155.1, forward strand.
GAAATCTGCCCGGACTACCGCATCGACAACCTCGCCGCCGATATCGATTGGGTGATCAAGGTGCTGAAAGCCAGCAGGCACAACCAGTTCGTGCCGGAAATCCTTGCCAATTATCTGGTCGGCGGACTGTCCAAGCAGCGCCACCTGCGCTCGCTGCTCGACCGCTACAAAGTGCTGCAGGACCATTTCGGTCCCATCCCCAATCTGCTGCACCATGGCTGGATCGCC
>CAYNYN010000156.1:0-8192 GCA_964401445.1 uncultured Saprospiraceae bacterium
CGGAACAGCTCGAAGAAGCCACGCAGCACCTTGGTCTCGCCCCGATCGTCGTATTCCAGAATGAAGAAGTAGGTGCCGTCGGGCAGGGCCTTGTCTTCGTTCCAGATGCCGGGCCAGTCGTTCTGGTAGCCGCGCGTTTCGAAGACGAGGTTGCCCCAGCGGTTGTAGATGCGCAGGTGGTTGTCGGGGAAGTCCTCGATGCGGCCGATGTAGAAGGTGTCGTTGTAGCCGTCGTTGTTGGGCGACACGGCGGTGAAGGGCTGCACCTCGAGACACTCGATACACACCTGCACCGTTGCCGTGTCGCAGGCGTTGGGGTTACAGACGCGGTAGGTGAAGCTTTCCACACGCGCACAGAAAGGCGGCGAGGGGATGAGCGTGATGCTGCGGTCGAGGTTCATGATGGCCACGGCATCGCCCGAGGCAGGCTGCTCGATGATCTCGATGTGCTGCAGGCCGCCGAAGACCGTGTCGTTGGCCAGCACGTCGAGCACGATGGGCGTGCCCATGGGCGTGCCCGGCTCGCAGAACAGGTCGTCGTGCGCCTGGGGCGGGCCGAAGTACGGCTCTACGGTGAGGCAGAAGTAGGTCGTGTCGCAAAAGCCCTGGTCGTCGCACAGCACGAAGCAGGCGCTGTCCTGCCCCGTGGCCAGGCCCGTGTATTCCACGCAGAGGCTGTCCTGAAGGAAGAAGAAGTCCACGTGCTCGCCGTTGAGCGAGGCACAGGCGTCGTCGTACCAGGCGAAGGTGCCGGGCAGCTCGGTGGTGTCGAGGCAGAAGTGCTTCGTCATGCCCACGAAGACCGTGTCGCAGACGGTAGCCGGCCGGATGTCGACCACGGTGACGATGAAGCGGGTGAGCAGCGCCTTGCCGGCGCTGTCGCTCAGCATGATGCAGGCGGTGTCGGTGCCGGGCTGCAGCCCCGTCCAGCTGAGGCAGCCCGTGCCGGCGTCGAGCGCGAAAGCCACGTCCTCGCCATGGCTGCCGGCACACAGGTCCTGCCAGCCGAGCGGCGGGGTGAGCCCTGCCGTGTCGAAGCACCACACGCCTGTATCGTAGTCCAGGCGGATGGTGTCGTAGATGGTCTGGCCGGGCACGACGGTGACGACGTAGAAGAGCGTGTCGCACAGGCCCATGCTGTCGCAAAAAGCCAGACAGGCGGTGTCGGTGCCGAGCTGCAGACCCGAATAGCTCAGGCAGAGCGAATCCAGGTCGAAGGCCACGGCATTTCCCGAAAGGGTGGGGCAGGCATTGCTCAGGGTGGCGGGCGGCCCGTCCAGGTCGGGCAGGGTGGTGTCGGCGCACCACACCGCCTGCTGCCCGATGAGGATGGTATCGGTCAGCACGATGGCCGGCTCGGGCGTCACCTGCAGCACGACGACCGTCGTGTCGCAGATGCCCAGCGTGTCGCATTGCACCAGGCAGAAGGTGTCGGAGCCCTGGGCCTGCGGGCTGAGCCACAGGCAGCTGTCGCTCAGCGGCGTGATGGTGGCCAGGTCGCTGCCGCCGCAAGCCACCATGAGCGTGTCGGCAGGTGCCGGCAGCTCGTCGTTTGCCGAAAGGCAGAGCGAATCTTCGAGCGTGACGGGCCACTCGAGCACGAGCGTGTCGGTGGTGGTGCAATAGACCCGGGCGTGGATGGTGTCGCTGCAGCCGCTGAGGGTGTCGGTGGCCACGAGCGTGTGGGCACCCGTGTCGAGCGGGATGGCGAAGGCCGTGGGCAGGTACTGCTCGTTGAAGCCCAGCGTGTTGGTCAGGTTGAGGCTGACTACCTCGACGGTCATGGGGCCGTAGTGCTGCCCCTGCACGCCGCCGATGATGAAGGGACCGCCGTCGGGATCGGCCTGCCAGTGGCCGTCGGGGTCCAACAGGTTCATGCTGTCGATGAGCGCTCCGATGCTCCCGAAGCTGAACGTGAAGGTGTCGGTGCCCACGGGCCAGGCCTCGACGAGGTAGGTGCCCGCCTGCCCCTGTCCGAAGAGGGTGGCCCAGGTGTACACGCCCCGAAACTCGAAGGCGCAGGCCTCGAGGGCGGCCGTCCATGGCTGGCCGTCGAGCTCGAAGGCGTAGCGCATCAGCTCGTCGCTGCCCAGCTCGAGGCAGAGGGGCCAGGGCGTGCCGCAGTCCGGCGCTTGCGCAAAAACCGTATCGGCGGGCGCCACCGAGCAGTCGCAGGGCTGCGGCGCCAGCAGGACGGTGTCGGTGGCGGTGCAGCCGGCCGCCGTGACGACGGTGGCCGCCACGGCGAGCGTGTCGGTGAGGGTGTAGCGGGCTGAGAAGGTGCCTTGCCCCTCGGCGGGGGCGGGGCTCCACTGCACGGTCCAGCCCGTGGTGTCGGCGCTGGCGGCCAGCGTGAGCCAGGTGTGCCAGCCGCTGCAGACCGAGTCGGGCAGCGCGATGACGAAGTCGGGCAGGGCGTACACCTCGATTTTGGCGAAAGCCGTGTCGGCGAAGCCGGGATAGGTGCTGTCGGTGGCCACCAGGCCGATGGTGTAGCTGCCTGCGGCTTCCGCCAAAAACTGCACCTCGCTGCCGCTGGCGGCGCTCAGCAGGCCCGTGGCGGGGTTGTCGTCCTGCTCGAACCAGGCGAACTGGTCGCCCCCGTTGGCGATGAGCGTCAGGGGCGTGCCGGCACACACGGCGGTGTCGGCCGGCACGATGGCCGCCTCGACCGGGTTTTGCAGCAGCACCTGGATGGCGGCCTGTGCGGTGCAGCCCGCCGCGTCGGTGACGGTCACCTCGTAGGTGGTGGCCGTGTCGGGGAAGGCCAGCGGCTGCGGGGCCGTGGCGTCGGACAGCGTGCTGTCGGGCGTCCAGGCGATGGCCCAGGGCGGCAGGCCCCCGCTCACGGTGAGCGGCAGCGTCAGGCTGTCGCCCGGCAGCACGAACAGGGTAGGCGGCAGGTCGAGTACGAGCGCGGGCGTGCGCACCAGGCGCAGCGTGTCGGCGGCGGCCTGGCCACAGCCGGGGCGGCTGGTGACGGCCAGCACGAGCAGGGTGTCGGCCACGGGCTGGTCGTGCGTGAGCACGAAGCGCGCCGTGGTGCCCGTGCTGTCGAGCCAGGTGAAGCCGGTGGCGCTGCCGGCCAGCGCCCAGGCGATGTCGTAGCTCTCGAGGGCAGCGCAACTGTCGGCGGCCAGGGCGATGGTGTCGGGGCCGGGCCCGCAGAAGGTCAGCTGTGCCGGTGCCAGCGCGAGCGGTGGCGGCGCCACGGGCAGCCAGGGCAGGCCGCACACGTCGGCATCGTCGGTGCGGGCCACCAGCATCAGGCCGCACATCTGCGCCGGCGGTACGAGCGCCGTCCAGCCCGCCGTGTCGGGGGTGCCGGCGAGCGGCCCGACGGGCTGGGCGTGCAGCAGCAGGTCGAGGCTGTCGGGCTGGCCGTTGCCGTTGGCGTCGTGCCACAGCTCGAGGGTGAAGGTTTTGCCCGCAAGGGCGATGTCGTTGCTGAGGAAGCGCACCACGCCCTGCACCTGTTCGAGGCTGTCGGCGCAGCTGCTCTGCAGCTGGGCGAGCGCGAGCTGCACGTTGCTGCTCACGGGCAGGGCCACGATCTGGGCGCCCCCCGTCGACACGATGGTCTCCACGGCACAGGTGATGCCTTCCGAGGCACAGAACAGCTCGTTGCGCAGCACCACGGCCAGCACGGCTTCCACGGCGCTCAGGTCGCAGTCGAACGTGGGCGACACCACGCGGAAGGCGAGGCGCACGGCCTGCCCTTCTTCCATGTCGGGCGGCAGGGGCCAGCGCAGCGTCTGGATGGAGCCCTGCATGCTGCTCTCCGGCTCGGGCATGGCCGTGCCGGCGTCGAGGCTCTGGGTGCTGCCCGCCACGTAGGTCACGCCTTCCGGCAAAACGATGGTCATGCGCGCCGAGGTGTCGGCAGGTGCCGCGGTCAGCTTGCGCGCCACGAGCACCAGCTCGGTCGTGTCCTGGGGGATGAGGGTGGCGCCGGCCTCCATCTGGATCTCGTACACCTGGTCGAGCGGCGGCTCGGCGCCGGCGATGAGCAGCGGGAACGACTCGCCCGCCTCGAAGTTGGACGGGTCGCCGCAGCCGTTGCGCGCCTGGAAGTGGTAGTAGGCCAGCGAACCCGAGCGGAAGGCGCAGTCGGTGACGAAGGCGAAGCGCAGCTTCAGCTCGTTGGAGTCGGTGGGGTTGTTCGGGTCGAAGCCGGGCAGGCCGTTTGCCGCAAGGGCGGCATGGAGGGCGTCGAAGCCCTCGTAGCGGTAGTGCTGGCCGCGCACCGTGCTGCCCAAGTACAGCGGGTCGGCCAGCGCCGGCTGGAAAGGCGCGCTCGACGGCCAGGCCACCTGCACGCTGCCGGGCACCAGCGTGGCCCCTTCCAGCGGGATGAACAGGTCGGTCACCAGGTCGAAAGCCGTGCCGCGGTCGGTGTTGCGCAGCAGGATGGTCAGGGTGGTGGTGTCGCAGATGTCGGGGTTGGTGGCCGGCTGGTCCACCATGTCGGCGTCGAGGAAGGGGTTTTGCGGAAGCAGCGATACCGGCAGGGCGGCAGGGGCGCAGAGGCTGTCGGCATCGGGCGACCAGCCCGTGGGCGGCTCGTCGGTACAGCCCCAGCCGGCGGCGATGCGGCCCTGCCAGGGCAGGCATTCGTCCACCACCGCCTGCACGCGAAAGACGCGACAGATCTCGGCGTAGCCGTGCTGTATGTTGGCGGGCTGCAGCGGCCCGCTGAGCCAGTAGCGGCCCTGGGGTCCGTCGACCAGCGGCACGACGATGGCCGTATCGGGGTCGGTGATGTCGTGCACCTGTACGGGCGTGACGTTGAGCGTGGGGTCGTCGAGGGCCAGCCAGACGAAGCCCGTGCTTGCCTCCGTGCTGGTGTTGCACACCTGTACCGTCCATTCGGCCGTGTCGGTAGCCAGCGTGGCCTGCGTGTTGCTCAGTGGCGTGAGCGAGAGCGCCGGCGGGTTGTCGTACACCAGTATGGTGCCTGCCGTGCCGACCTTTTCGGCCACGCAGCTGCCGTCGCCGATGTGTCGCGCGAACAGGCGGTCGCGGTAGTAAATTCTGGGTGCGAAATCGAAAATGCCATTGCCCTGGCTGCCCGCCGTGGCCGTCTGGCACAGCGGCACCAGACGCAGCCGCAAGTGGAAGTCGTGGCTCTGCACCACGTTGAGTGTGGGCACGTGGTCGAGCGTGTCGAAGCGCGCCACGTAGTGGCCGTCGGGGAAGCTGTCGAGCGGCGGCAGAGAGAAGTAGTCGTTCCCGTACACGGGGTGGCCGGGGATAGACACCTCCACCGTCTTGTCGGCGAAGGCCTGCAGCAGGGCCGGGTCGAAGTCGATCACCATGCTGTCGAGCTGCATGGCCTCGCGGTATTCGCCGCCGAACCAGGTGGCGTAGCCGTTATTGATGGTCAGCAGGCGGTAGTCGAGCGTGGTGGCCTCGCAGCCCTCGGGAAAGGCGCTGCTGTTGGGAAAGTCGAAGACGGTGCGCGTTTTGGCCACGCGGAACGTCTCGCCGAAGTTGTCGCAGGCCCGGTCCTGGCCGTCGATGCGGGCAAAAGCCCAGGCGCGGAAGTCGGGCACCTGGCGGAACTGCAGGTCGTAGGGCCCCTCGGCATTCAGTTGGAATATGCCCGTGAAGTCGAGGCTGTCGCCCGGTGCCAGCGTCAGACCCAGGCCCGTCAGGCAGCTGCTCAGGTCGAAGCGCAGCTCCTTGCGGCCGCCCTGCGTGGCGAGCTGCATCTGGCTCGCATCGACGGGGCAGGTGAACGTGCCGCTCCCGCCCACGATGCGCACCAGGCCTTCGCCAAACAGGAACAGCTCGTTGGCGCTGGCCGTGCCGTCGGGGTTGGCGTAGGTGATCACCACGCCGATGGAGTCGGTCAGTGGCGCATCGCCCACCACGCTGCGCACCGTCAGTGCTACCGAGTCGCAGTTGATGGCCACTTTCCTGTTGGCCTGGTCGGGATCGACGGGCGTGGTGAGGTCGGGCCCCGTGAAGCCGAAGGTGGTGCGCTCGGCGATGAAGGCCCAGGTGCGCAGGCCGCTGTCGCACGCCAGCACCTCGGGCGGGCAGGGCGGACTGGCCGCATGCAGTTGGGGCCCAGGCAGCGTGCCGCAGTACCAGGTGTGCACGCAGCCGCAGTCGGGGCACGCGAAGTCGATGGTGAGCGGCACCTCCACCTTGCCGATGGCGGCCGAGCAGTCGGCCACCAGGGGCAGCACCAGGTCGAACTCGCCCTGCAGCGTGCTGATGGCCGAGGCGTCGAAGACGAGCGTCAGCACCGTGTCGGTCAACTCCCAGCTGGTGAGGTTGGCCACCTCGCCGCCGGTATGCGTCCATGCCACCTGGCCGATGACGGGCTGCACGCCTTGCGGCAAATGGGCGGTGATGGTCCATTGTTCGGCGCCGCCGCAGGTCCACTCGAAGAAGCGGAGGCTGCGGTTCTGGTGGTGGCGCAGCACGAAGGTGTCGGTCACCATGAAGGCGTCGGGTGGCGTCTGGTTGGAAAAGCTGATGCGCGTGTTGGCCGGGCGGAAGAAGTTGGAAAAGGGCTGCGTGGTGGTCTGGCCGCAGGCATCGGTATATCTGGCGCGGCCGTTGAACGCGGTGGCAAAGCCGTTGGCGCAGTGGGTGTCGGGGTCGGTCTGGCTGGCGGTGCTGCAGTCGGCTTCGTAGAAGGCCGTGATCTCGATCGAGGCGCCCACGGGCAGGTCGTCGTACCAGCCGTCGCCGTCGAGGTCGTCGAGGCCGCCCGCCCCGTCGGGGTCGGTGGCGAAGGCCGGATGGCCGTGCAGGGCCACCAGCGGCTCGGCCGGCGGCACCACGTCCACGCCGGCGATGCGCAGGCTGGTGATGCGGAACCGCCCGTCTTCGGTGCCGAAGGTGCCGCCCAGCCCGATGCCGGCCCACAGGTCGTACATGGCACCGAAGCCGGCGTCGAACTCGATGCCGTCGTTGGTGAGCGTGATGGTCGTCTGGCCGGGCGTGCAGTAGCCGGCATGTACGTCGGGCAGCGCGCCGCCCTTGCTGAAGGCAGCTTTGGGCGTGCCCTCGCCCAGGGGCACGAAGTCGATGACGGTCGCCTCGGCGCAGAGGTCGCCATCGCAGCCCCAGCCCACCGCGTGCGTGCTCTCGGTGCCGCCCGCACAGTCCACCACGCAGTAGTGCTCCACGATGGTGAGCGCCTCGTCGGGATCGAACGAGGCATCGCCATTGCCGAAGCTGTTGGCCTCGAACACGGCGCCGGCCAGCACGGCCGTGAGCACCGTATCGCCGAAGGGGCCGACCGTCTTCTGGAAGTCGAGGGGGATGCCGTTGGCTTCGATCAGCTGCACGCTCAGGCCGGCCCCTTCGGTGGCGGTGTACCACAGCGTGTCGGTGCTGCCGTTGAGCGCGCTGTTCGACACCACGATCTGCCGGGTCAGGCAGTCGCCCGGGCGGGCCGGCGGGGGCGGCGTGCCCGGCTGCAGCGTGAAAAAGGGTACGGCCAGCGCATCGCGGTATTCGGCCGTGGCGTCGGTCTCGCTCAGGGCCTGGCCATCGAGCTGGTAGTCGAGCTGCCACTGGTCGAACACCTCGAGCATGCCATTTTGCGAAAGCGTGTCCACGATGCCGCAGTCGGCGCGGATGACCATGCCGATGTGGACGAGGGTGAGGCCGTTGGGACTCAGGTCAGGTATCGAAAACACCGGCGCCGACGGATCGCTGTCGTCCAGCAGGGCCACGCCGGCCGAGGTGGCGCCGCCATCCAGCCCCACGAAGCGGATGCCGCTGAACAGATGGCAGGTGGCCGTGATCTGGGTGCGCGCAAAGGGCGACTGCCCGGCCAGCGAGACGGTGACCCGCACCGTGTCGGGTGCGCCGCACACGTTCAGGTGGTCGGGTACGGTAGCCGCCGAGGTGTAGTTTACCGAAAGGTGATTTTGTGCATGGCTCGGCAATGCCAAAAAGGTCGCAACGACATACAGGTACCACGCGAAACATCTGGCCACAGGGCGCATAAACAAACCGGTTTCCTTGAGTCTTGTACGAGTCGGGTGTCGGGTAGCGCGTGAGGCAGGGGGGAAGGGTGCAGGCGCCAAAACCAGGAAATACCTTGCCATCCGGATGCTGCCCCGGCGCTCAGGCTTCAAGTGCAAAAACTTGGCCAGAGGAACGCACCATGGCGGCGACAAATGTCACGGCGCGTTTGTGGCCTTTGGGGCATCTTTGGGGCG
>CAYNYN010000157.1:0-8078 GCA_964401445.1 uncultured Saprospiraceae bacterium
CCCTCACGGTCCTCCCTTCCACAGCGTATGGCCGAGCAGCAGCTCGAGCACGAGCAGCACGAGGGCCATGCCGGCAAAGGAATAGAACATTTCCTCGTGGCGGCGCAGGGTGGTGACTTCGATTTCGGTTTTTTCCAGCTGGTCGATTTCATCATACACGCGTTCGAGGGCGGCCTCGGTCGTGGCTCTGAAGTAGCGCCCTCCCGTCTGTTGGGCGATGCGGCGCAGCAGCTCCTCGTCGATCTCGACGCGGGCCAGCCCGAAGATATAGGTGCCGTCGCTGCGTCGGCTGACGGGGGTGATGGCTTCGCCCTGCGAGCCGATGCCGATGGTGTAGACGCGGATGCCGAACTCCTGGGCGATGGCGGCCGCCATGTCGGGCTGGATGTAGCCGGCATTGTTGACGCCGTCGGTGAGCAGGATGATGACCTTGCTCCTGGCTTCGCTGTCCTTGAGGTGGTTGACGGCGGTGGCCAGCCCCATGCCGATGGCGGTGCCGTCTTCGAGCATGCCGCACTCGAGCTGTTCGAGGAAGGCCTTCACCACGCGGTGGTCGGTGGTGAGGGGACACTGCAGGAAGGCTTCGCCGGCGAAGGCGACGATGCCGATGCGGTCGTAGGGGCGCTTGTCCACGAACTCGGCGGCCACGCGCTTGCTCACCTCGAGCCGGTCGGGCTTGAAGTCGCGCGCCAGCATCGAGCTCGACAGGTCCATGGCCAGCATGATGTCGATGCCTTCGGCCTTGACCTTTTCTTCCTTGAGCTCGAGGCGGGGCCGGGCCAGCGCCACGATGAGCAGGGCCGCCGCCAGGGCGCGCATGGCCCAGGGCAGCCAAACGGTGCGGCTGCGCCAGCTGGTGGCGCGCTGCAGGCCGTCGAGGGCGGGCAGGCGCAGGCTGGCGAAGTAGCGGTGGCGCGTGCGCTGCAGCCACCACGCCAGCAGCGGCAGCAGCGCCAGCAACAGCAGCCACCACGGCTGCGCGAAGGTGATCTGGCTCCAGCTACTCATCGGCATCGTCGTTTTCGTTTGCAGCCGCCGGGGGCCGCTCGAAGGGCCGTGTCTCCTCGATGAAGGCGACCACCTCGTCCATGACGGCCACGTGCTGCGAAGGCTCGGGCTCCGCTTTCGCAAACTTCACCATGTCGGCCAGCTGCAGGGTGCGGTGCAGCCAGGCCAGCCGCGCCTCCGGCAGCACGCCCTTTTGCCGCAGGGCGGCGATGATCTCGCCCGTGGTGCTTTCGAGCGCCAGGATGTCGTATCGCGCTTCGAGGTAGGCGCGCAGGATGCGCGACAGCTCGAAGTAGTATTCCTTCACTTGCCCCTGCTGCCACAGCCTGCGCTTGCGCAAACGCTCGAGCGCCTCGAGTGCCAGCTCGTGGGGCGGGCGCGGTGGCGGCGCCGGTGCGGCGGGGCGGGGCTGGCTGCGGCGGCGCCACCACCACAGCAGCAGGGCCAGCAGCACCACCAGCCCCGCCACGACGAGCCAGGGAAGGTAGTCGGTCCAGCGTGCCGGCTCTTCGATGATGGGCTTGATGGGGGCCAGCCCGCTGGTGTCGGGCAGCACCAGCGACACCTCGATGGGGATGGGCAGGCTCCAGGCCGTGTCGCGCTGGTCGCGCTGCCGAAACACGACGGGCACGCGGGGGATGACCACCCGGCCCGAGTCCCAGACGGTGAAGCGCAGCATCTTGTCGAGGCGCAGGCCGCGGCCCTGCGCCGTGGTGTCCCAGGGCGCTTCCTGCACCACCTCGAGCGGGGGCTGGTTGAGCGCCGAGATGTCGACCTGCTCGACGCGCGTGTCGGGTGAGACGAGCAGCTGGAGGTAGAAGTTTTGCTGGTCGCCGATGTACATGCGGGTGCTGTCCACGCGGGCCGTGACGGTGACCTGGGCCGGCAGGGCGGCGGCACTCAGCAGGGCGATGAGGATGAGGGCGGGCCCGTGCGGGCGGCATCGCGCCAGGGGGCTGCAGGGCCTGGCCCGTAGCGCAGCGAAGGGCCGAGCCGACAGGCGAGCCCGGAAGCACCCGACCCCGAAGGGGGGGCGCCCAAAAAGACATCCGGCCAGCAAGGCCAGGCCACGAAGCAATCCGTCAAGCAGCATGGCCCACTCTTTTTTGGAAAAACTGAATCAGGGCGCGCACGTACGACTCGTCGGTGCGGATGGCGATGAGGTCGGAGGCGGCGCGGCGGAACGCGTGGCGGCAGCCCTCGTGCCACTGCCGGAAGCGGCTGGCCCAGGCGTGGCGCACCTGTGGCGACGAGGTGTCGAGCCAGGTCGTCTGCCCCGACTCGGCATCTTCGACGCGCCACAGGCCGGCCTGCGGCAGCTCCAGCTCGAGCGGGTCGTAGAGGTGTATGCCCACCAGGTCGTGCTTGCGGCCCACGATGCGCAGGGCGTCGGCGTAGCCCTCGGTGAGGAAGTCGGACACCAGGAAGCAGATGCTGCGCTTCTTGACCAGGTTGTTGAAGTAGCGCAGCGCCTGCCCGATGTCGGTGCCGTGGCCCTGCGGCTCGAAGGTGATCAGCTCGCGGATGATGCGCAGGATGTGCTGTCGCCCCTTGCGCGGCGGGATGAACCGCTCGATGCGGTCGGAGAAGAAGAGCACGCCCACCTTGTCGTTGTTCTGGATGGCCGAGAAGGCGAGCACGGCACAGATCTCGGTGGCCAGCTCTTCCTTGAACTGCCGGCGCGTGCCGAAGAAGGCCGAGCGGCTCACATCGACCAGCAGCATGACGGTCAGCTCGCGCTCCTCCTCGAAGATCTTGACGTAGGGCTCGCCCGTGCGCGCCGTCACGTTCCAGTCGATGTTGCGCACGTCGTCGCCGTACTGGTACTCGCGCACCTCGCTGAACGACATGCCGCGCCCCTTGAAGGCGCTGTGATACTCGCCGCTGAAGATGTGTTTGCTCAGGCCGCGCGTCTTGATCTCGATGCGGCGCACCTTTTTTAGCAGCTCACTGGTGTCCATGGCGCTCGTTTTTGAGGTGAGTCAGTGCCTGCGGCTGCAGCCAGGGCGCCAGCTCGTCGGCCGTCAGCGTGCACTGGACGTGGCCGAAGAGCGGGTGCGGCGGCAGGTAGAAGGTGAGGCCTGCGGGGTGCAGGCCGAGCTGCACCTGGCCGAGTGCGGCGTCGAGCCAGTCGGTGAAGCCTTCCTCTGCGGCCAGGGCGTGCCGCGCGACGCACTGGCGCAGCAGGGCCAGCACCTCGGCCCGCGTGCCCGGGCGGAAAAACTCCTGCCAGGGGGCCACGGGTCTGCCCGCTTCGAGGTCGAAGATGAAGGCCTGGCAGTCGGTCTGCGGCTGCCACGATGCCGCCAGGCAGGCCCTGCCGCTGAGGTAGCGCGTGTCGGCCCATGTCAGCTCCCACCAGCCCGTGGCGCGCAGGGCGGCGCGTCGAGGCGGCGCCGGCCGATGCTCGGCGCGATAGCGCGCCAGCTCGGTGCGGCAATTGGTCATCCATCGGCGCACCCGGCTTTCCACCCACTCGTTGAAGGGCGGATACTGCGTTTTGGGAAAGAAAAAATCGTAGCTGCCCATGTAGCCGGCCCAGGCATAGCAGTCGGTAGGCATGAGGGCCGTACGGGCCAGCGTCCAGGTAGCGCGCGCGCCATAAGACGTCTGTATGTGTGCGAACCACTGGCGCGGCTCGCCGGTGTGCGCGTCGATGGTGGCCAGGCGGTGCCCCTGCTCGTCGAAGCAGTCGATGCGGGCGCTGTCGCCCGCGATGTGGCCCTTGAGCACGAGGGGCGTAGCGCCCCACAGGCCGCTGCCGTAGAGGCGTCCTTCGGCCGTGCGATGCAGCCACAGCCCCAGCCAGGTATTGCCCTGCCAGCCTTCGTAGTGGGCGATCCACTTGCCGGCGCCGCAATGCCTCGGGATGTCGGGGGGGCGCGGCGTGGGGCTCAGCACGAGCGGGAAGGCCGTGGTGCCGTCGTATCTGAGCCATTCGCCTTCGAGCGCCTGGCCTTTTTCGCCTTTCGGCAAAAGGCGCCAGGCGGCGGCGCGCTGACCCGGCCCGTGGGTTTCGTAGAGCACCAGCGTGTCGCCTCGCTGCGCGCCCTCGAGCTGCAGGCGGTCGCCGCTCGACAGGTAGGTGGCATAGCCCCTGACGCGATCCTGGCCGAAGCCCAGCGTGACGGACAGCTCGTAGCAGTCGTCGAGCAGGGCGTGATAGTGGCGCACCTTCACCTTGCGCGGCTTTTCGAACAGGTGCCGCACGCTGTCGGTCACCACCTCGGCCCATGGCTGTGCCCCTGCTCCGGCGGGGAGCAGCCACAGGCAGGCTGCCAGGGCGAGCGACAGCCGGTGGTATTTGCCGAAAGGCTGCTGCATCAGGGCACTTCTACGGTGTTGAGGATGCGGGTGACGATCTCTTCCTGCGTGATGTCTTCGGCCTCGGCCTCGTAGGTCAGGCCGATGCGGTGGCGCAGCACGTCCATGCACACGTGGCGGATGTCTTCGGGGATGACGAAGCCGCGCCGCTGCAGGAAGGCATAGGCCTTGGCGGCCAGCGCCAGGTTGATGCTGGCGCGCGGCGAGGCGCCATAGCCGATGAGAGGGCGCAGCTCCGCCAGGCCGTAGCGCTCGGGCTGGCGCGTGGCGAAGACGATGTCGAGGATGTATTGCTCGATCTTTTCGTCCATGTACACCTTGCGCACGCTCTCGCGCGCCTTGAGTATCTGTGCGGGGCTGACCACCGGCTCCACCTTGCCGAAGTCGCTCTGCCCGAGGTTGCGCCGGATGATCTCGCGCTCCTCCTCCATGCTCGGATACGTGATCTTGACCTTGAGCATGAAGCGGTCGGTCTGGGCCTCGGGCAGCGGGTAGGTGCCTTCCTGCTCGATGGGGTTCTGGGTGGCCAGCACGAGGAAAGGCTCTTCGAGCGGGAAGGTCTGGCGGCCGATGGTGACCTGGCGCTCCTGCATGGCTTCGAGCAGGGCCGACTGCACCTTGGCGGGCGCGCGGTTGATCTCGTCGGCCAGGATGAAGTTGGCGAAGATGGGGCCCTTGCGCACGTGGAAGTCGTTCTGGCCGGGGTTGTACACCATGGTGCCGATGATGTCGGCGGGCAGCAGGTCGGGCGTGAACTGTATGCGCTGGAAGGTGGCGTCGATGGCCTGGGCCAGCGTCTTGATGGCCAGCGTCTTGGCCAGACCCGGCAGGCCCTCCAGCAAGACGTGCCCCTTGCTGAGCAGGCCGATGAGCAGGCGCTCCAGCATCACGGGCTGGCCCACGATGACTTTCGAGGTCTGTTCATAGAGCTGTTCCACGAAGGCGCTGTCGAGGTAGATCTGTTTGTTGAGCGCTTCGATGTCGAGTGCATGCATGATGTCGATGCGGGTTTGATGAAGTGAGGAGTGGCAGTGGCTTGCGCAAAAGGGCGCCGACAAAGTTGGAAAAATTATTGAGTCCCCTGCAAAAAATGCGTGACGCGTGACGCCCCCGCTTCGCGGAGCCTGTTCCGACCTGTCGGAAGCAGGCTGTGACGCCGTGACGACGTGACGACGTTCATCATAGATCGTCCATCGTCTATCCCCATTCAACGGCGGAAGTGCGTCCGGATTGCACGCCCGTCAGAGGACGCGCCGCAGGCGCGCTCGGATGCTTCCCTCGCCGACGATCCACGAGAAGGCAAAGGCGTCTTGCGGGCGGAAAGGCTGCACGACGATCTGCGGTTTTTTCACGCCGGCCTCTTTGAAGGCGCGCAGCAGGGCCTTGCGCCGCTGTGCCGCCGTTTTGGCGTCGGGCAGGTCGAGGGCGAGCACCAGACCGTAGGTGGGCTGCGCGCGCAGGGCGGCGGCCAGCGCCTGTACGGCTGCCTGGGCTTCGGCGCTCAGGGTGCCGTCGGGTGCGAACGCGATGCGGGGTACCTGGGCTTCGACGGTGCGGCGCAGCGCCTGCAGCGAGCTGTCGACAGGAAGGGCGGGCGGTGCCACCGCGGCCGTGGTGTCGGGGCGCGGGTTGCGCTGCGGCACCGGCGCCACCCGCTCGGAGCAGGGCACGGGCGTCAGCTCCGAGAGGCCATCGACGAGCAGGTGGCCGTTGACGCCGCGACCGAAGTCGGGCGCATACCACGCTTCGAGCGTCAGGTAGCGCACCTCGTGCACGGGCTGCAGGATGAGGCGCTGGCGGTGCCAGCCGAACCACTTGACCGGTTCGCTGACGGCGAGGATGTCGCCGCGGGCACACAGCTCCGTGTCGGCGCCCCACACGCGCAGCAGCACCGGCGTGATGAAGTTGGTGCGCTGGTTCTGGCTGCGGCTCACGCTGTAGAGCTCGCGGGCGCGCCCCAGGTAGAGGTCGAGCTGATAGCAGGTGTCGGGCGATAGGGGCACGGGCAGGCGCTGCCCCACGGCCTCCCACGTCTCGTTGTCGCGCACCACGAGGCCGAGGTAGGTCTGGCCGTCGGCGGCAGGCAGGTCGATGCCGAAGGCGCCGGGCTGCACGTCGGGGGGCGACTCTTCTTCGTTGCCGCAGTTGGCCCAGCGCGCCGGCACCTTGCTCGCCCCAGGCTCGTCTTCGAAGGAGGGGTTGGCCAGGCGCACCGGCCCGGGCGTTTGCGCCAGCGCCATCCACCATGCCATACACATCGCCAGCGTCATCCATGCATCGCGTCGTCTCATCGGTCGTCTTTTTTTGCGGCTTTCGCCAAAAAAGGGAGGTGCGCGGGGCCGTCGCCCGTCTTTTTTGCCGCGCAAAGTTGGTTTTGCCAGAGCGCTTGCGCAAATTTCGCGCCTGCCGCGGCCTGCCTGGTCCGCACAATCACCCGACGATGAACAGAGAAATCCTTCGCCTCGCCATACCCAACATCCTGAGCAACGTGTCGGTGCCGCTGCTCAGCTCCGTCGATACGCTGCTGATGGGGCGCCTGTCGGCCGAGCACGTGGCCGCCGTCGGCATCGGTTCCATGATTTTCAACTTCATCTACTGGAACTTCGGCTTCCTGCGCATGGGCACCACCGGCATCACGGCGCAGGCCTACGGCCGCCAGTCGGAACGCGACATGATGCTGACGCTGGGGCGGGCGCTCGTGGTGGCCCTCGGCCTGGCGCTGCTCATCATGCTGCTGCAACAGCCGCTGGGCGCCCTGAGCTTCCGGGTGATGGGCGTGGAGCCTTCGTACCGCGCCCTCGTGGCCGACTACTTCTACACGCGCATCTGGGCGGCGCCGGCCACGCTGGCCCTCTACGCGCTCATGGGCTGGTTCTTCGGCATGCAGAACGCCTGGTATCCGCTGCTGCTCACCATCTTCATCAACCTGGTCAACATCGCCTGCAGCTATGTCTTCGTGGCCCGCTGGGGCATGGAGGCGCACGGCGTGGCGCTGGGCACGGTGGTAGCGCAGGTGGCCGGCCTGGTGCTGGCCCTCGTGCTGTGGGCGGCGCGCTACCGCCACCTGTGGCGCGCCTTCGCCTGGTCGGGCCTGCGCCAGGTCGAGGAGCTGCGCCACTTCCTCGTCATCAACCGCGACATCTTCCTGCGCACCGTGGCGCTCACCTTTGCGTTCGGCTTTTTCTACCAGCAGTCGGCGCTGTTGGGGGTAACCACGCTGGCCGTCAACACCATCCTGCTGCAGTACTTCAACTGGATGTCGTACGGCGTCGATGGCTTCGCCTATGCGGCCGAGAGCGTGGTGGGCAAATACGCCGGCCGCGGCGATGCGGCGCACACCAACCGCGCCATCCGGCTGTCGCTGGTGTGGGGTATGGTGCTGGCCGTGCTGTTTGCGGGCAGCTACTGGTGGTGGGGCGAGCACATCCTGCACGTGTTCACCGACAAGCCCGAGCTGTGGGCCGCGGCCGGCCCCTACCTGTGGTGGATGGCCGTGCTGCCCTTCTTCGGGGCGCCCAGCTTCATCTGGGATGGCATCTTCATCGGGCTGACGGCCTCGCGTGCCATGCGCAACAGCATGCTGCTGGCCCTGGCCGTCTTCCTGGGCGTCTATTTCCCGCTGCGGCCCGCGCTGGCCAACGACGCCCTGTGGCTGGCCATGGTCGTCTTCATGGCTGCCCGCGGCACCATACAGTGGTGGATGTACCGGCGGCGCGGCCTGGCGCTGGATTGATGGAGAGACAGAG
>CAYNYN010000158.1:0-2838 GCA_964401445.1 uncultured Saprospiraceae bacterium
CGTCACGTTGTCACGTTGTTACAGCCTGCCCCCGATTGAAATCGGGGCAGGCTCCGACTTGTCGGGGTCGTCACACTCAGAACAGCACCCTGCTGTCGCCAAATTCGCGGCGCAGGGTTTCCTGGATGGCCTGCCGATAGTGTTCGCCGCGGCGCAGGGCTGCCTCGACGGCGGGGCGGTCGAGTTCGTAGTCGAAATCGTCCACCGTGCCGAAGATGTGGTAGTGCAGGTTGAACCAGCCGCGCCGCTTGTCGGGCAGCGGTTCGGGCTCGCCCTGTCGGCGCTTGAGCTGGCGCAGGGCTGCCTGGGCGGCGTTCAGCTTGAGGTAGTACTGGATTTCGTTTTCGAAGGTGTGCTCGCCGGTGACGAGCAGGTTGACCACGCTGCTGCGCACGAAGGTGGTGGGCAGGAAGACCGTCTCGTTGCGGATGTCGAACCAGGCTTCCATGTCGGCGATGGACAGGCGCTTGAGGTCGTCGATGCTGACGTAGTCGGCGAATGCTTCGAGCATCTCGAAGTTGTTGAGGTGGCCGTCGCGGATGCCGATGCCGCCGGTCACCTCGAGCTGGTCGTAGAGGAAATTGCCCTGCTCGTCCCAGTGGGCTTCGACGATGGTTTTGGTGTTGAGGGTGCCTTCGAGGTGTTCGCTGCGCAGCACGCTCTGGCCGAAGTTTTCGCCCTGGCGGAACAGCTCGTGGGCGTCGATGTGGCGGGCTTGCAGGCGGGCGTGCACGGAGGGCTGTCGGCCCAGGTCGGCCGTGCCGTCGAGTTGCCAGCGGCCACCCATGCCGAGCGTCGAGCCCTCGATCTGCATGGCGCCCTCACTGACCGACACTTTCCCAGCGAAGCTGTCCAGCTCGATCTGTCGGTAGTTGAAGGCGTCGATGCGCGTTTCGAAAGAGCCGTGGAGCAGTCGGGCGAGGCGCACGCGTTGGCGTATGTGCGCTTCCTGCAGCGAGTCGAAGACGACCTGTCGCACCTCGCCCTCCTGCACGGGCATCTCGAACCAGCGCAGCACCCGGTCCAGGTCGAGGCGCGGAGCGTGCAGGGCAAAGTCGAAGTCGAGCGTGAGGTCGCGCGCCGTGGTGTCGCTGAGCAGCACGGGGATGAAGTGGTTGAACCAGCCTTCCATCGTCCAGCTGCTGCCGGCGCCGTCGGCCTTGAAGTCGTTGATGAGCAGGCGATCTTCCTGCAGGGTCAGCGTGCCGTGATCCACTTCCAGCTCTTCGCCGTTGATGCGCAGGCCGGCATCGTCGAGGGCCAGGGTGCCCGCGGCCTTCACGCGCGGCATGCGTTCGGGGCGCAGCATGTCGGCATAGCGGCCTTCGACGTGCAGGTCTCTGATTTCGATATTGCCCTTGCCCTGCTGGATGGCGTTGGCGTCGAGCAGGCGATACACGGCAGCCACGGGGATGATGCCGTCGAGTGAAAAGTCGATGTGCGGATCGTCGAGGTTGTGCACGCGCAGGCTCATGTCGAAGCGCTGGCGGTTGAAGTAGCCGCTCAGCGGATTGATCTCGAGGCGCGAGGTGGCCATGCTGCGTCCGCGGCCATTGGTGAAGGTGGCGCGCATGCGCACTCCCTTGAGCGGATAGCCCAGGCGGGGGCTCTCGATGGTGCCTTCGTCGAGAGCCAGCTCGAAATCGACGGCGGGGTAGTGCCCGCCGGCCATGGTGCCCAGGATGGTGGCCTGCACGCGCAGCTCGCCCCGGCTTTCGAAATAGCCCAGCTGTTCCTTCCATTCGCGCGGCAGCAGGCGGCTCACCGACTGCAAATCGGCTTCGTCGCTGGTGAGCTTGAGGTCGTAGGTGGTGCCTTTGGGCTCGGACAGGATTTGCCCGCTCAGCTCGAAGGGGCTGTCCTCGACGGCCAGGTGCATTTTGCGGAAGCGATAGGCACCCTTGGCCATGTCGAGCAACAGGTCGGCATCCCAGCCCAGGCGCGTGTGATCGAGGTAGGTGATGGTGTCTACGC
The DNA here is from genome assembly GCA_964401445.1 of uncultured Saprospiraceae bacterium. Lineage (GTDB taxonomy): Bacteria > Bacteroidota > Bacteroidia > Chitinophagales > Saprospiraceae > WFYJ01. The sequence goes on from CAYNYN010000158.1 coordinate 1,975, forward strand.
GCAGGTGGCGCGAGAAGACCCGACCCACCGAGGTGGCGGCCACTTCCGTCTGGGAAAAGTCGCCCGAGAGCAGCACGTCGGCCAGCAGACCCGACCATTCGAGCTTTTGCCGGGCATCGCTGTACACGAGGTCCAGGTTGATGAGTTGGGCGTCGCGGATGGACAGTCCCAGGCTGCCGCCGCCCGTATCGGCCTCGCCGCTGCTTTTGAGGATGTCGTAATTGGCGCGCCCGCGGGCGTCGGTGCGCAGGATGAGCTCGCCATTGCGCACCAGCAGGGTGTGCACCTTGATGTGGTCGGTGAAGAGACTGAAGGGGCGAAACTTCAGCGCCAGCATGTCGGCGCGCAGCAGGTCCTTGCCGAAGCGGTCCTTGAGCACCACGTCTTCCAGCACGATGGCGGCGCTGGGAAAGGTTTCGAGGAGCGCCAGGTCGATATGGCCCACGTGCAGTTCGGTGCGCAATTGCTGCTGTAGCAGGCCCAGCGCCTGCCGCCCCAGCTCTTCCCTGAACTGGCTGGCAATGACGACCGAAGCGAGCACCAACAACAGGAAACCGAAGAGCAGTGCAACGAGCAAGCGGCGAAAGAAGGTGGCCATGATGGGGATGTGTGTTTGTTCGGGACAAAGTTAGCCTGCATCGGCCAGCATCCCGAAGCGGGCATTTGCGCACATCCGGCGGGTCATGCTTGCGCAAAATTTTTTCTCCAAACAAGGTGTCTGAAAATCAAATCATTGATCGGGGGTGGCAACTTTTTTTGCGGGCGAGGGTTTGCAACTTCTGTAAGTGCCCCTATATTTGCGTCGCCTTTGAAAGAAAGGGCATGTCAAACAAGCGAATCGGGCGGTTAGCTCAGTTGGTTTAG
>CAYNYN010000158.1:2938-8029 GCA_964401445.1 uncultured Saprospiraceae bacterium
CGGGCGGTTAGCTCAGTTGGTTTAGAGCACCTGCCTTACAAGCAGGGGGTCGTAGGTTCGAATCCTACACCGCCCACGAAGGGAAGCGTCAGTCGATAGTTCGGCTGGCGCTTTTTTCGTTTCGAGAGTCTCTTTCGATCGAGATACAGAGGTTCGCAAAAGAGAGGAGCGGTTAGCTCAGTTGGTTTAGAGCATCCCGATACATCGGGAGGGTCGTAGGTTCGAATCCTACACCGCCCACGAAGGGAAGCGTCAGTCGATGATTCGGCTGGCGCTTTTTTCGTTCTGTGGAAATGCAATGGCGCGTGTGGCCTCAGCTCTGGATGTATTGCTGCCACTTTTCCATGAAATTCTTTTTGTAGGTACGCCCGACCCTGAGGCGCTGCTCGTTCTTCAGAATGACCTCGTTGGCACGCACTTCCTTCACTTCGTCCAGGTTGACGATGAAGCTCTGGTAGCAACGCACGAAGAGGAAGTCCGGCAGGATGTTGGACAGGCTGCTGAGGCTACCCCACATCTGGCGTTGGGAGCCATCGGTGAGGTGGAAGGTGATGAGGTTGCCGTCGGAACTGACATGGGTGATCTGATTCAGCACTACGCTCCACTGGCCGTTGTCGGGGTGGAACTTCTCCGTGCGGGCCTGTTGGACGAGCTCCCGCACCGATTGGGTTTTTTGCTTGCGCTGCTGTTGATGTTCCAGCAGGTGCCTGTTTTTTTCGAGCAGAGCCGCTCGCTGTGCTTCCGCAAGACGCCATTGTTTGAACCATGACCACGCCAGAATGGATACGATGAGCAGCAGCAGCATGCTCATCCATAGCGCGGCGCTCTGGGCGCTGTGCAAGGTTTCGAGGTATGCCTTCTCCACGCGTGCCTGGTAGAGGGAGTCGCGCGTGCGGGTGTTGACCAGTTCTGCTTCGAGCAGGGCCATGCTTTGAGCCAGGCGGGTGCGATCGATCGAGTCGATCAGCGTGACATAGCGCTCGAAATAAGCTGAGTATGGTTCATTCCCTGCCATCTTCAATGCTGCCGAAAGCCATATGCGATAGGCATCTTGCAGGATGGGGCCGTAGCCTGCTGCTTCGGCTATCTCGATGGCTCGCGCTGCCTTTTCTTTTGCAAGTGAGAGGTCGTTTTCGGACAGAGCCAAAGAAGCTTCGCCCAAACAGAGGAAGCTTTCCGTTTCGGGGGAGACCACGCCGTTTTCAATGAGCCGTGCTGCCTCGCGCAGCAGGATGCGTGCAGAGTCCGGTTCGTTCAGTTTGAGGTAGGCATCGGCTTTTCCTGCGAGCGAGAAAAAATGGGATTTGGGGAATTTGCCGCCATTCAATTCGATGGAACGGTTGAAGTAGCTGATGGCTTGTCGGTAATCGCGATGGTGATCGAGATAGATCTCGCCAAGATTGTTGAGCACCACCACGGTAATGCGGTCGAGATTCGGATTCTGTTCGTTGCAGGCAAGCGCCTGCCGCAGCAGTTTTTCTGCGCGGTCGAAGATCTTTAACTCAAAGTACAGGGTGGCCTGGACGTTGAGCAAGTTCACGCGTTGGGGGGCGCAGCCTTCGGGGGCATACTGCAGGGCTTTGGCAAAATGACGGTGGGCAGTGGCCAGAACACCCTTGCGCTGATACATGATGCCCAGGTTGGCGTGGGTGGTGAAAAAGAGGCCGCGCTGGTATTTTTCCTCGAGGAATGGAATGAGGGCTATGGAATGCTGGAGGTAGTGTATGGCCGAATCCACGTTTCCTGCCAGGAAGCGATGCGATGCGATTTTGCCGAGCGCCGTTACCATCATGAGGGTATCGCGGGTGGCCCGGGCTCTTTCCCACAACAGGGTGTTGTACCCATCCACCGAATCGAGGTGGCCCACAAGTTGCCATGCGTTGCTGATATGGGTGTACATGCGCATGGCCATGCGGTCGTCACCTGCTTGCTCGGCCAGGCGCAGGCCTTCGTGTGCCAGTTGGAGCGTGCTGTCGGGGTTGGCATAGACGAGCACGCCTGCGAGGGAATCGATTTCTGCCAGCTGCAGGTGGGGCTGTCGTTGATCGGCCCATGCGGCCGTGAACAAGAGACTCAGGAGGAAACAGGCAAGGGTTCGCATCGGGGTAGGTGTTGTATGGACAGTGAAAGGTCTTGTCTGCAATACAGGGACTCGCAAGTGTACCACCACTCGCTTGGTGCGCAATGTTTTTGGAATGCGGGGGGGCGTTGAACCAAAGGTCAACGTAGCTGGAAGGCGAAACTGCGATTCAGTGCTATCTGGTGGGCGAGGAGGCCGCAACTGGCGAGCTGTCAGGTTGGTTCAACGAACCGCCAAATTATGCTCCTCATTTACAAAGGTATCCCAAATTCTGGTGAAATGCCGGAAAAGGGGGAGATGCCGGGATTCCCATGCTACTCGTAGAGGAGGTATCGCTGCCGAATGTGCATGAACTTTTCGAGGTCTTCCTGCCAGCTTTGTCGAATTTCCTGTGCACTCAGTCCGGCGGCCAGCTGCCGGCGCAACTGGTCGGTGCCGGCCAGCCGGTCGAACGTTTTTTCCGAAAGGAAAAAGGTGGACTTGTCGGGCCAGGCCTCGTAAAAGCGCACGAGCCAGCTCAGGTCGAGCCGGGCCTGGCGGCGGAGGCTGTCGGGCGACAGCTTGGTGAGATCGAAGCCGCGGCAGCGCATGCCCTCGTGCTTGGGGTGGCGCGCGCCGGGCATGGGCACGGGCGTGAATTCGTAGTCGCCGATGGGGGAGCCGGGCGCGCCAATGACCTGGAACTGGCGGTCGGTGCCGCGGCCCACGCTCACCACCGTGGGTTCGAAGAAACAGAGCGAGGGGTAGAGATACACGGCGCGCATGTTGGGCAGGTTGGGACTGGGCGGCACGGGCAGCGCGTAGGGCGTGGCGTGGGTATAGCCTTCGCAAGGCACCACCTCGAGCGCGCATCGGATGCCGCCAGCCAGCCAGCCCTCGCCATTGACCATGCGGGCATACTCGCCGGGCGTCATGCCATAGACTACGGGCACGGGGTGCATGCCCACGAAGGAGCGGAAAGCCGTGTCGAGCACGGGGCCATCGACGTAGTGACCATTTGGGTTGGGACGGTCGAGCACGATGAAGGGCACGCCCTGCTCGGCACAGGCCTCCATCACCAGGCTCATGGTCGAGATGTAGGTGTAGAAACGCGCGCCGACGTCCTGGATGTCGTATACCACGAGGTCGAGGCCGTCGAGGTCGGCCGGGGCGGGTTTTTTCTTTTTGCCGTAGAGCGAAATGACGGGCAGGCCGGTGCGCGGGTCCTTGCTGTCGGTCAGGCGCTCGCCGGCGTCGGCCGTGCCGCGGAAGCCATGCTCGGGAGCGAAGATGCGCACGACGTCGATGCCGCTGGCCAGCAGCGTGTCCACCAGGTGGGTGCGCCCCACGCGCGAGGTGTGGTTGACCACCAGACCCACCCTTTTGCCGCGCAACAGGGGCAGCACCACTTCCATGCGTTCGGCGCCGGTGCGCAGGCGGGTTGCATTTGCCGAAAGGCCGGCCTGGGTGTGATTTGCCGAAAGGCGGGGGGAGGAAGACTGACAAGCCAGCCCCAGACAGCACAGCAGGAGGCAAAGGAGGATGTTGCACTTTTTTGTTGTCGGACAAACCATATTTTTGCATTTTCGTTTAGCGTCATCCGCCCCTTAACCGGCACATCATGAAAGCACGTCGCTACGCCATCATCGACATCGAGACTACGGGGCTGAAAGCACCACGCGACAAGATTACGGAAATAGCCATTGTGCTGCACGATGGCGAGCAGGTGCTCGACGAGTGGAGTACGCTGATCAACCCCGAGGTGCCCATCCCTTATGGCATCACCGAGCTGACGGGTATCACCAACGAGATGCTGGAGGATGCGCCGCGCTTCTACGAGGTGGCGCGCGAGATCGTGGAGCGCACCGAAGGGGCCATCTTCGTGGCTCACAACGTGCGGTTCGACTACAGCTTCGTGCGCGAGGAGTTCCGGCGGCTGGGCTATACCTACACGCGCAAGCAGCTGTGCACCGTGCGGCTGGCGCGCGAGGCCTTCCCGGGGCTGCCTTCCTACAGCCTCGACAGCCTCATCCGACACCTGCGCATACCCGTCGAAAACCGACATCGGGCGCTGGGCGATGCGCGGGCCACGGCCCTGCTCTTCGAGCAAATACTGGCGCGACAGCGGGGTACGGCTGCCGCCAAAAAATTCATCAACCTGGGCCTGCGCGAGTCCAAACTGCCGCCAGGTTTTTCCATCAAAAAAATCGAATCCCTGCCCGAGGCCTGCGGCGTGTACTACTTCCACGACGCCACGGGCGAGGTGGTGTATGTGGGCAAGAGCAAGAACATCCGCAAGCGCGTGGTGCAGCACTTCGCCAACATGGAAGCGAAGGGCGGACGCATGCAGCGCTACGTGCGCGACATCAGCTACGAGCTGACCGGCAGCGAGCTCATCGCCCTGCTGCTCGAGTCGGACGAGATCAAGCGCCTGCGGCCCCGCCTGAACCGCGCCCAGCGCAGCCGCCATTTTCCCTGGGGCCTGGTGCAGTGGCGCGACGAGCGGGGCTACCTCCACCTCGACGTCGAGAAGCTGACCAACCAGCCCTACCGCGAGGAGCGCGCCGACTTCCGCATCCTCAGCGAATATCCGAAGGTGTACCGCGCCAAGGGCCGCCTGCAGCAGGTGCTGCGCGACTTCGAGCTGTGTGCCCATCTGACCCACCTGGAACAGGGCGAGGGGCCGTGCTTCGAGTACCACCTCAAGCGGTGTCGGGGTGCCTGCATCGGCGAGGAAGGGCCGGAGCAATACAATGCCCGCGTGCGCGCGGCGGAAGAGGTGCTGAAGACGGTGTTCGACCGCGATTTCTTGCTCATCGACCGGGGGCGCCACGCGGGCGAGCACGCGGTGGTGCTGGTGGAGGAGGGGCGCTACGTGGGCTTTGCCTTCGTCGAAGCCGACGAGTTGCCCAACGACCGGGAGGCGCTGCGCGAGCTGGTGCGGCCCCGCCGCTCCAACCCCGAGACCAACCGCATCATCCAGCGCTTCCTGGCCGACCCGCCCGCCTCGGTGCGCATCATCCACCTGGATG